>NZ_PNOZ01000187.1:0-564 GCF_002879555.1 Verrucosispora sp. ts21
TGTGCGGGTTCCCGTCAATTCCTTTAAGTTTCAGCCTTGCGACCATACTCCCCCCGGAACCCAAAGACTTTGATTTCTCATAAGGTGCCGGCGGAGTCCTATAAGCAACATCCGCCGATCCCTGGTCGGCATCGTTTATGGTTGAGACTAGGACGGTATCTGATCGTCTTCGAGCCCCCAACTTTCGTTCTTGATTAATGAAAACATCCTTGGCAAATGCTTTCGCAGTAGTTAGTCTTCAATCGATCCAAGAATTTCACCTCTGACGATTGAATACTGATGCCCCCGACTATCCCTATTAATCATTACGGCGGTCCTAGAAACCAACAAAATAGAACCGCGGTCCTATTCCATTATTCCTAGCTGCGGTATCCAGGCGGCTCGGGCCTGCTTTGAACACTCTAATTTTTTCAAAGTAAACGCTTCGGGCCCCGCGGGACACTCAGCTAAGAGCATCGAGGGGGCGCCGAGAGGCAAGGGGCGGGGACGGGCGGTGGCTCGCCTCGCGGCGGACCGCCCGCCCGCTCCCAGGATCCAACTACGAGCTTTTTAACTGCAGCAACT
>NZ_PNOZ01000188.1:0-558 GCF_002879555.1 Verrucosispora sp. ts21
ACACCCCCACCAAACCCTCACCCATCCCCACCCACTGCGACCCCTGACCGGTGAAGGCGAAGACGGTCTTGCCGCTGGTGCGGGTGCCGCGGTGCACGGCGGGATGCGGACGGTCGTCGGCCAGGGCGAGCAGAGCCTGGCGCAGGTCGGCGGGTTGGGTGCCGAGGACGGCGGCGCGGTGCGTCAGGGCGGCGCGGCCGGTGGCGAGGGATCCGGCGACGTCGAGGGGGTCGGTGTCCGGGTCGGTGAGCAGGTCCGCGATGCGTCGGGCGGTGTCGGCCAGGGCGGCGGGCCCACGGGCGGACAGCAGCAGGGGTATGCGCTGCGGGCGTGGTTGCGCGGTGGGCTCGGCGACGGGTTCGGGTGCAGGGGCCTGTTCGAGGACGACGTGGGCGTTGGTGCCACCGAATCCGAAGGACGACACGGCCGCGCGGCGGGGACGACCGGTGTCGGGCCACTCCTGCCGGGACGACAGCAACCGCACCGCACCGGAGTCCCAGTCCACCATCGGCGACGGCACCTCACAGTGCAACGACCGCGGCGCCACCCCCGCCCGCA
>NZ_PNOZ01000189.1:0-551 GCF_002879555.1 Verrucosispora sp. ts21
GGAGCGGAACGTGGCCACGTACCACATCGTCAGCGAGGACATGCAGGAGTCTTCGACCTGGCTGAAGCAGAACATGCAGACGCTGTTGGACGGGATGAACCAGGCCAAGAGCAAGATCGACACGCTGATCCAGGGTGGCTACAACACCCCGGCCGCTCAGCAGAAGTTCGGGCCGTACTTCGACGAGTACAAGGGCAGCGTCGACCAGACCCTGAACGGCATGGAGGGCATCAGCCAGTACCTGACGCAGGTCAGCGACGCGTTCTCCGAGACGGACAACCAGACCGGGGCCAGCCTCGGCCGCTGAACGACCGGACGGGCCGGGCCGCGTGGTGAGCGGATCACCGCGCGGCCCCGCCCGTCCCGACGGACCACCCGACCAGGAGACCCTCGTGCGCCTGCAGCTCACCGTTGCGGATCCGTCCACCGCCGTCATCGAATACCAGGTCGAGGCGGCCCCCGAGAACACCGTGGGGGAACTCGCCGAGGCGCTCGCCGCGCGGCGGCCGGAGCCCACCGGCGCCCCACCGGCGATCTTCGTCGCCGGTGCG
>NZ_PNOZ01000190.1:0-551 GCF_002879555.1 Verrucosispora sp. ts21
CCTGCCCCGCCCCCCCCGCACCCGCCCTCTCGACGCGCGCCACAGCGTTCCCGCACCCGTCCGCGCGCCAACCCTCTCACCCCGCGATCTTGCATTTTCCGTCGGGGCGAAAGAGACATAAGCCGCGCATCGGCGACCCAAAGTGCAAGCTCGACGGGGCTGGCCGGGCGAGGCCGTGGCAGGCACCACCCTCGCCTCCGCCCGCCCGCCCTCTCGCCCGCCCTCGCCTTCGCGATCATGCACTTTTCGTCGGGGCAAAGAGGGCGTAAGGCGCTTATCGGCGACCAGAACTGCAAGATCGCGGGGGCTCGCTGAGCGGGGGCGGGGTGGACCGCTGTCGGACCCGCGATCTTGCACTTTGTGCCCCGACAAAGGGGGCATAAGTCGTGTAAGAGCGACTGAAAGTGCAAGATCGACGAAGCGAGGCGGGCGGGGTGCGACGAAGCGGGGCGAGGCGGGCGGGGTGCGACGAAGCGGGGCGCTCCGCCTGGGGCGTCGGGGTCGACGGTGCGACGGGCAGGGCTGGCCGGGCGGGCTGGTCGAGCGGGGTG
>NZ_PNOZ01000191.1:0-542 GCF_002879555.1 Verrucosispora sp. ts21
TCCGCCGGAGTCCGCAGGAACAGATCCGCGTCAACCGTGTACTCGCCACCGGCGACCGCACCCGAATCGAAGGTCGAGACCAGCAGTTCCTGGTCCACCAGACCCACGTTGTTACCCGGCTGAGTCGGCTCGTCCAACACCGTGACGACCTCCTCACCCTCACTGACCAGACCGGTGTCCCCACCGTCGATCAGCTTCGGCTTCCAACCCAGGTGACCGGCACCGATCGGCGCCTGGTCAGCGTCACCGACGAAGTCGGTGGCGCTACCCAACACCGCCCACGCGGCACCAGCGGGCACCTCGTCCGGCGTACGGGTGTCGGTGACCGTCACCGTCGGCAGCGTGCCGGTGAACTGGCGGACCAGCAGCGTCGACCCGTCCTCGGTCAGGGTCACCGAGTCGGCGGCCACCGTCATCGCCAGGACACCCGGCTCCCGGATCTCCTCGATCTCGACGGTCACCTCCACCCCGGCCTCGTCACCCGGCTCGGCGAAGGCGGGCGAACCCACCGCCACCACACCGGCCAGCAGGGCACCGGACGC
>NZ_PNOZ01000193.1:0-534 GCF_002879555.1 Verrucosispora sp. ts21
ACACCCCCACCAAACCCTCACCCATCCCCACCCACTGCGACCCCTGACCGGTGAACAGGACAGCGGTGCGGCCAGGGCGGGGCGGGGTGACGGGGGTGGCGGTGCGCAGGGCGGTGGTGAGGGTGTTGCGGTCGGCGGCGACGGCGACGGCCCGGTGGGCGAGCAGGGCGCGGCCGGTCAGCAGGGAGCGGGCGAGGACGGCGGGTTGTCCGACGGGGTGGTCGGCGAGCTGGTCGAGGTTGGCGCGCAGGGCCTGCGGGGTGGCTGCCGAGACGACGAGCGGGACCGGCAAGCCGGTGCCGGACGCCGTCGGCTCGTCGGCGGCCGGTTCGGCCTCGACGGCTGGCGGTTCTTCGAGGATGACGTGGGCGTTGGTGCCGCCGATTCCGAAGGAGGAGACTGCCGCGCGGCGGGGGCGGCCGGTGTCGGGCCACTCCTGCCGGGTGGACAGCAACTGCACCGCACCGGAGTCCCAGTCGACCATCGGCGACGGCACCTCACAGTGCAACGACCGCGGCGCCACCCCCGCCCGCA
>NZ_PNOZ01000194.1:0-518 GCF_002879555.1 Verrucosispora sp. ts21
GTGGAGTTTTCGCGTCAGCGGGGGTTGGCGGTGGATGGTCGGTGTCGGTCGTTTGGTGCGGGTGCGGGGGGTACGGGTTGGGCTGAGGGTGTGGGTTTGTTGTTGGTGGAGCGGTTGTCGGTGGCTCGGGAGAGGGGTCATCGGGTGTTGGCGGTGGTGCGGGGTAGTGCGGTGAATTCGGATGGTGCGTCGAATGGTTTGACGGCGCCGAGTGGTCCGGCGCAGGAGCGGGTGATTCGGGCGGCGTTGGGTGCTGCTGGTTTGTCGGCGTCGGATGTGGATGTGGTGGAGGCGCATGGGACGGGTACGTCGTTGGGTGATCCGATTGAGGCGCAGGCGGTGTTGGCCACGTACGGGTCCCGTACTGGTGGTGTGCCGGTGTTGTTGGGGTCGTTGAAGTCGAACATCGGTCACGCGCAGGCTGCTGCGGGTGTGGGTGGTGTGATCAAGATGGTGCAGGCGATGCGGGCGGGGGTGGCGCCGCGGTCGTTGCACTGTGAGGTGCCGTCGCCGATGGT
>NZ_PNOZ01000195.1:0-518 GCF_002879555.1 Verrucosispora sp. ts21
CACCACCCGACGCCACCGCGGACACCTCAACCCCGCTTAACTTCGAAGAGCCGGTTTCCTTCGTTACGGGCAACCCAATCCGATCATGATTACCCGCCACGCCTCAACGCCAACATTGCCCAAGGTGTCTAGGGCGTCTAGGGTGTCTAGGTGGAAACGGAGGTGCGGCGGAAGGGCGAGATCGTGATTAGGCATGGCGCAAAGCGGCGGGGGTGGCGGTTCTGGCGGGAGCCTGAGTGTCTCTGTGGGTGGCCGACGTACACCGGCTGTGTGAAGGCAAGGGTGGGCACCAGGCAGCCACGCTGGAATCAGCGGGCCGGTAAGTACCCGACGCTGAACGAGCCGTTCGTGACCCGTGCTCAGTACTACCGGAGCAATGGGGGGCGCAGTGCCGATCGATGATCCCTATGAGGACCACCCGCTACGGCCGCTGTTGGAGATCAACCGAATCATCGACGTGCATTGAGGTGATCTCAGCAGCGCAAAAGTGTTGATTAGTACGACACGGGCGAAGGTGT
>NZ_PNOZ01000019.1:0-101255 GCF_002879555.1 Verrucosispora sp. ts21
GTGGGGGTGGGTGTGGGTGGGGTAGATTAACGATCGTTCAGGCTGGGCGTGGTGGGGAGCCGTGGTGACTGTTGACGGTGGGGCGCTGGAGCAGCTCGGTAAGCGGGTTCGGGCCGGTGGTGCGGAGAAGTACCACGCGGCGAACGCGGCAAAGGGGAAGCTGTTCGCCCGGGAGCGGGTGGCCCTGCTCGTCGACGAGGGATCGTTCGTCGAGGACGGGCTCTACGCCAACGCGCTCGCCGACGGGCTGCCCGCCGACGGGGTGGTGACCGGCACCGCCACCATCGACGGCCGCCAGGTCTGCCTGATGGCGAACGACTCCACGGTCAAGGCCGGCAGTTGGGGTGCGCGTACCGTCGAAAAGATCATCCGGATCATCGAGCGGGCGTACGACACCGGCGTGCCGATGGTCTACCTGGTCGACTCGGCCGGGGCGCGGATCACCGACCAGGTGGAGCTGTTCCCGGGTCGACGCGGTGCCGGCAAGATCTTCTGGAACCAGGTACGCGCCTCCGGCTCGATCCCCCAGGTCTGTGCGCTGTTCGGGCCGAGCGCGGCCGGCGGCGCGTACATCCCGGCGTTCTGCGACGTGGTGGCCATGGTGGACGGCAACGCCAGCATGTACCTCGGCTCCGACCGCATGGTCGAGATGGTCACCGGCGAGAAGACCACCCTGGAGGCGATGGGCGGCGCCAAGGTCCACTGTGCCGAGTCCGGCGTCGGGCACTTCCTCTGCAAGACCGAGGCCGAGGCCCTCGACGTGGTCAAGCGCTACCTGTCGTACCTGCCGGCGAACTGGACCCAGCAGCCGCCGACCGCCGAGGCGGTCGAGGCGCCCGCCAAGGCGGACCTGGCCGCGCTGGTGCCGGCCAGCGAGCGGCAGGCGTTCGACATGCGACGGTACGTCAAGGGCCTGCTTGACGAGGGTTCCTTCTTCGAGATCCAGGCGCTCTGGGCCAAGGAACTGACAATCGGGTTCGGCCGGCTGAACGGCGAGGTCGTCGGCGTGGTCGGCAACAACTCGATGTTCAAGGGCGGGGTGCTCTTCGTCGACTCGGCCGACAAGGCGACCCGGTTCGTGCAGCTCTGCGACGCGTTCAACGTGCCGCTGCTGTTCCTCTCCGACGTGCCCGGCTTCATGGTCGGCAGCGCGGTGGAGAAGCAGGGCATCATCCGGCACGGCGCCAAGATGATCACCGCGATCTCCGAGGCGACCGTACCGAAGATCTGCGTGGTGGTGCGCAAGGCGTACGGCGCGGGCCTCTACGCCATGGCCGGTCCCGGCTTCGAGCCGGACGCGACAATCGCCCTGCCCACCGCGAAGATCGCGGTGATGGGCGCGGAGGCCGCGGTCAACGCGGTGTACGCGAACAAGATCGCCGCGATCGAGGACGAGGCCGAGCGGGCCGCCTTCGTCGCCGCCAAGCGGGCCGAGTACGAGCAGGACATCGACGTCGTCCGGCTGGCCAGCGAACTCGTCATCGACACGATCGTCGAGCCGCACGAACTGCGCGCCGAACTGATTCGCCGGTACACCGCCGCCCGGAGCAAGGACCGGCACTTCTCCCGTCGTCGGCACGGCGTCACCCCCGTCTGAACCGGCGTCACCACGGCACGCAGCAGCCAGCACCGGCACCGTCGAGGCGTCACGAGCGCTCGTCGGCCCGTCCACACAGGAGGAACCCCGATGGACTTCCGGCTCTCCGAGGAGCACCAGGCGCTGCGCGACAGCGTGCGGGACTTCGCCCGCGAGGTGGTCGCGCCGGTCATCGCCGAGCACTACGAGCAGCACACCTTCCCGTACGAGGTCATCCGGCAGATGGGCAAGATGGGCCTGTTCGGCCTGCCCTTCGCCGAGGAGTACGGCGGGATGGGTGGCGACTACTTCGCCCTCTGCCTGGCGCTGGAGGAGTTGGCCCGGGTCGACTCCAGCGTGGCCATCACCCTGGAGGCGGCGGTCTCGCTCGGCGCGATGCCGATCTACCGCTTCGGCACCGACGAGCAGAAGGCCCGCTGGCTGCCGAAGCTGCTCAGCGGCGAGGCGCTGGCCGGTTTCGGGCTCACCGAGCCGGGCACCGGCTCGGACGCCGGGGGCACCGAGACCCGGGCCGTGCTGGACGGCGACGAGTGGGTGATCAACGGTTCGAAGGCCTTCATCACCAACTCGGGCACCGACATCACCGCCCTGGTCACCGTCACCGCCGTCACCGGCACCCGGCCGGACGGTGCGAAGGAACTGTCCACCATCATCGTGCCGAGCGGTACGCCGGGCTTCACCGTGGCGCCCGGATATTCCAAGGTCGGCTGGACCGCCTCGGACACCCACGAGTTGACCTTCGACGACTGCCGGGTCCCGGCGGAGAACCTGCTCGGCGAGCGCGGTCGGGGCTTCGCCCAGTTCCTGCGCATCCTCGACGAGGGTCGGATCGCCATCGCCGCACTGGCCGTGGGCCTCGCTCAGGGCTGCGTCGACGAGTCGATCAAGTACGCCCGCGAGCGGCACGCCTTCGGCCAGCCGATCGGCAACTACCAGGCGATCCAGTTCAAGGTCGCGGACATGGAGATGAAGGCGCACACCGCTCGGCTGGCGTACTACGACGCGGCGGCCCGGATGCTGGCCGGGGAGCCGTTCAAGCGGCAGGCGGCGATCGCCAAGCTGCACGCCAGCACGATCGCGGTGGACAACGCCCGGGAGGCGACGCAGATCCACGGCGGGTACGGCTTCATGAACGAGTACCCGGTGGCCCGGTTCTGGCGGGACTCCAAGATCCTGGAGATCGGCGAGGGCACGTCCGAGGTGCAGCGCATGATCATTGCGCGTGACCTGGGGATGTGATCGGGACCCGGTGACGGGGCGCGCCGGTCTCCTGTCGGGTTTAGGCATCGACCGGTCGGGTGGTTGACGCTCGCCTGCCGGCTGTCGGTCCTGGCCCGTAATGTCCCGGAGCATGACTTCGAGTCATGATCGTTCATCCGGGTGGATCGGGTCGTCCGGCCTTGCGGATCTGCTGCGGGGGCATCGCCGGGCCGCCGGCCTCACCCAGGCCGAACTCGCGACTCGTGCCGGCGTCGGCGTACGGACGGTTCGTGACCTGGAACGGGGACGCTCCTCGCGCCCGCAGCGCACCACCGTCAATCTGCTCGCCGATGCGCTCGACCTGTCCGGTGCCGCCCGTACGGCCTTCGTGGCCGCCGCTCGCAAGGCCGATGGCGGCACCTCCCGGGCCATTGTCGGTTCGCCGGCACCCGTTCCGCCACCGCCCGAGCTGATCGGGCGGGAACGGGACCTGGCCGAGTTGGTCACCCTGCTGACCGAGCCGCGCGGACCTCGGGTGATCAGCCTGGTGGGGGTGGCGGGCGTCGGCAAGACCGCCCTCGCGCTGGCCGCCTGCCACGCCGTCGCCGCCGCTCGACGAGCGAGCCCGGTCGGGCCGTCACCGGAGTCCGGTCGTCCGGGTGGTGTCAGCGGGCTGCACGTCGGCGCCGGGTCGGACGTCGCCGATGTGCTCGCCGCCGCGCTGGGCGCATTCGGGGTGTCCCGGACGACCGAGTTGACCGCCCGGATCGGTGATCCGACGCTGCTGGTGGACGCGGCCGAACGGGCCCCCGATTCGGTGGCCGGTGCGGTGCAGCGGCTCGTCGATGCCGTGCCCACGCTGCGGGTACTGGTCACCGGTCGGCATCCGGTGGGGCTGCCGGACGAGTGGGTTCGACCGGTGTCGCCACTGGACGTGCCGCCACCGGGAGACATCGAGCCGTCGGCGCTCGCCGCCTCCCCGGCGGTGGCGCTGTTCACCGCGCGGCTGGCGCAGGTCCGCCGGGAGCCACCGACCGAGGCCGAACGTCCGGCGCTGGCCGCGCTGGTGCGGCGACTGGGCGGGCTTCCGCTGGCCATCGAACTGATGGCGGCGCGTGGTCGACTGCTCAGCCTGAGCGAACTGCTCGACCGCTACGGCGACCGGGTGCTGGACCTGGACATCGCGGCCCGCAGCGGTTGGCCGACCGGTCAACTGCGGCCGGACGACACCCGGGCGGCGGTGGCGGGGACGCTGCGCGACGCGGTGGCGACGAGCTACCGGCTGCTCGACGACGAGGAGCGTGCGGCGCTGCGGCGGTTCTCCGCCTTCGACAACCGGTGGTCGATCGAACTGGCCGAGGAGATGCTCGCCGGCACAGCCATCACCGCGGACCCCGTACGGCTGCTCAACCGGTTCATCGAACTGGGACTGCTGCACGTACGCGAGGATGGGCCGTTTCGCTTCCGACTGCTCGACGCGGTCCGCGACTACGCCGTCGAACGGGTCTCCAGCGCCGGTGAGTCGGCGGTGATCCAGCGTCGGCACGCGCGGGTGATCACATGGTTCGTGGAGCGCACCGCACCGAGCCTGGCCGGGGCCGACGCCACCGGTGCGGCGCGTCGACTCGACGAGGTGTCCGGGGACATCAGTGCCGCGCTGGCGTACGCCGCGGTGGACGACCCAATGACCGCGTTGCGCCTGGCGGCCGGCCTGCCGCTCTGGTGGCGGCTTCGCGGACGCGCCGGTGCCGGGCGGCAGTGGTTGCTGCGGCTGCTGGCCGACCCACGTACCGCCGAGGCCGACGGGGAACTGCGCCTGCGCGCATCGCACGGCGCGGCGTCGCTCGCCGGGGAGCAGGCCGTCGTCGTGGAGGAGTTGCCGAGGGCCCGCGATCGGACGCGGCAACGGGGGGTGGTGGCGCGGGCGAGGAAGCCCCCTGTTGCCACCCCTCGCTCATCGCCCGCGCCGGCACCCCCCGTTGCGCCCCCGGTGATCCGAGACTAGCGAGACGGCGAAAGGCAACCTGTCGCATTTGATGCTCTATCGCCGTTTGTGCGATCGGTTCTGCCGCTCTTTCTGCCGCTGACGTCACCCTCGGCTGTTCGGCCGACCACCGGTAGTTCGGATGCGGGGGTTGATAACGCGGCAACCGCCAACGATGATCAACAGTCGGTGGAGTTGGGGTTCTCCGGTGCGGTGGCCGAGTCGCCGCTGCCGGCCGTGGCGCAGGGATGCACCGCGTCCCGCACCTGGCGCAGGCCGTCCAGCAGGGCGTTCAGGGTGGGCGGATCCAGCTGACCGGTGAACCAGTCCTCGATGAGTTGGAGGTGGCCCGGCAGGCATTCATCGAACCGGCGCAGGCCAGCCGGCGTCACCACGGCGAACGAGCTACGCCGGTCAGATGCGCAGGCGCGCCTGACGATCAGGCCGTCACGTTCCATCCGGTCGACCACGCGGGTCACGCCGCTGGTGGACAGCGAGGTCTGGGCCGCGAGGTCGGTCATTCTCAGTTGGTTGTCGGGCGAGCGGGTGAGTCGGGTCAGCACCTCGAACTCGACCGGGGACAGCCCGTGTTCTTCCATCTGCGCGGCGAACCGGGCGGACAGCCCGGCATATACCTCGAAGAGGAGGCCGACAGCCGTGATGCGAGAGTCATCGAACACGTTCGGATTCACCAGGCCATCCTAGCAGTCCTTGACACGCGGAATATTGTCGAGGGTATAGTTGCTTAGTCAGTCGTTGACCAACCCAACAATCTCTACCGGAGGGCAGTCTCTCATGACCAGCAGCACCGAGTCGGTTACCCGCGAGTGGAACGGCCTGACCATCCCGGCGGCGGGCACCTACCTGCTGGACGGCGCCCACAAGCGGGTCGGCTTCGTCGCCCGACACATGATGGTGGCGAAGGTTCGTGGTGAGTTCACCGAGGCCAGCGCGACGATCACGATCGCCGAGGAGCCCTTGGAGTCCACGGTCAGCGCGACCATCCAGGCCGCCAGCATCACCACCGCCCAGGCCGACCGCGACGCCCACCTGCGTGGCGGCGACTTCCTCGACGTGGAGAAGTTCGCCACGCTGGAGTACCGCAGCACCGGCGTGAAGTCCCACAGCGGTAACGAGTTCGTCCTCGCCGGCGAACTCACCATCAAGGACGTGACCCGCCCGGTCGACCTCACTGTCGAGTTCGAGGGCGTCGGCCGCAGCCCCTTCGGCACCGACATCTTCGGCTTCTCGGCGAGCGCCGAGATCGACCGTGAGGAGTTCGGCCTGACCTGGAACGTCGCCCTGGAGTCGGGTGGCGTCCTGGTCGGCAAGAAGATCAAGATCGAGATCGAGGGCGAGGCCGTTCGCCAGGCCTGACCTCTCGTACGCCCGAAAGGCCCGCGCTTCACCGCGCGGGCCTTTCGGCTGTGCCCGGTGTGTCGATGCGCGATCACGTGGACCCGTGGTTCACCACCCGGTGGCCCGGCGCCACCACCCATGGCGCTGTCGTCGGTGCCAAATTTCACAGATCGTTCGTCACGCTGTTCGTAGGTCACGGCACCGGCGCTGGGTAGGACTTCTTCTGGCGTGTCCGAACTGGCCCGTCGCTGGTCAGAGCGGCGCTGCTCTGCGGAGTACTGCGGCAATGGACCGATCTTCGGGACGGCCAGGTTCGGCGCGTCGGCGAGTAAGGTTCACACTGCGCTGCGGAACGGCACCGTTCCGTCGCGTCGCGCGCCGGGAGGAACACATGGGCAGGGACGTCGATCGGGCCGCATTCTCCCGCGAGGACCGAGTCCTCTACCGGCAGAAGGTCCGCCGTTGCCTGGACGTCTTCGCCCTGATGCTTGACGACTTCGGCTTCGACGCCGACCGGCCGATGACCGGGCTGGAGATCGAGCTCAACCTGGTCGACCCCGCAGCCGAACCCGCGATGCGCAACGAGGAGATCCTCGCCGCCATCGCCGATCCGCTGTTCCAGACCGAGCTGGGACAGTTCAACCTCGAGTTGAACGCCGACCCTCGACTGATCTCCGGTGCAGGCTTCACCGACTACGAACGCGGCCTGCTCGGCAGCCTCAACCGGGCCGGTGAGCGGGCGGCCCGGTCGGACACCCGGATCGTCCTGGTCGGCATCCTGCCCACGTTGACCGAGCGCCATCTGGTCGCCGACAACCTGTCGACGAACGAGCGGTACCGGGTGCTCAACGACCAGATCGTCGGTGCGCGGGGCGAGGACATCGAACTCGACATCCGCGGTGTCGAACGGCTGCGTACGCACACCGACTCGATCGCGCCCGAGGCGGCCTGCACCAGCCTCCAGTTCCACCTCCAGGTCGCGCCGGACAGCTTCGCCGACTACTGGAACGCCTCCCAGGCGATCGCCGGAGCGCAGGTCGCGGTGGGTGCCAATTCACCCTTCCTGTACGGCCGGCAGCTCTGGGCGGAAACCAGGATCGCCCTGTTCGAACAGGCCACCGACACCCGCCCGGACGAGCTGAAGGCGCAGGGCGTACGACCTCGGGTCTGGTTCGGGGAACGGTGGATCACCTCGATCTTCGACCTCTTCGAGGAGAACGTCCGCTACTTCCCGCCCCTGCTGCCCATCTGCGAGAGCGAGGACCCGGTCGAGGTTCTGCACGCCGGCGGTGTGCCCGAGCTGGCCGAGCTGCGACTGCACAACGGCACCGTCTACCGCTGGAACCGCCCGGTCTACGACATCATGAACGGGCGTCCGCACCTGCGGGTCGAGAACCGGGTGCTGCCGGCCGGTCCGACCGTGGTCGACATGCTGGCCAACGCCGCCTTCTACTTCGGGCTGGTCCGCGGCCTGGCCGAAGCCGACCGTCCGATCTGGAGTCAGCTCACCTTCAGCTCCGCCGAGGAGAACTTCCACGCCGCCGCCCGACGGGGCATGGACGCCGTCCTGCACTGGCCCCGGCTCGGCGAGGTGCCGGTCACCGGGTTGGTGCTTGACGTGCTGTTGCCCATCGCGTCCGCCGGGCTCGACGCCTTCGGGGTGGCCCCGGCCGAACGAGACCGGCTCCTCGGCATCATCGAGCAGCGCTGTCGTACCGGCCGTAACGGGGCGGTCTGGCAGACGGCGACGGTGTGGGCCGCACAGCGGCAGCGGGGACTGGACCGACCGGCCGCGCTGCATCACATGCTCCAGCGCTACGCCGAGTTGCAGGCCACCAACGAGCCGGTGCACACCTGGCCCGTCGACTGACCCGTCAGCGGGCGCGACGCGGTGGTCGGGCTCGCCGGCTCGAAGCCTCCGACCCGGCAACGGTGTCGGCTGCCGGCTCGGTACCCGAGCCGCCCTCGGCCTCGGCGCGGCTCGTACCCGAAGGGTCCCGCGCCTCGGCGCGGCTCGCACCCGCGCCGCTCCGGGCCTTGGCGGAGATGACCTCTGACGGCTGCCCCGCCGACGGCTCGGTGGTGCCGCGTCGGGTCGGTTCACCCGTGCCGCTGCCGTGATCGCCGCTGGCCGGTGTGTCCGCGCTGTCGCGGTTGCCGCTGGCCGGTGGGTGGGCGCCGCCGTGGTCACCGCTGGCCGGGACGCCCGTGGCACCGGGGTCACCGCTGGCCGGGACGCCCGTGCTGTCGTGGGTGCCGGGACGCTGCCGAGGCACCAGCGGAGTGGGTGCCGCGTCGGTCGCCGACTGCTTCGACCTGTGTCGGGCGGACCGCTGGGCGAGCGCCGCGACGAGGACGGAACCGCCGACGCCGACTATTGCCGCGTACGGGGCGATGAGGTGGGCGGACACCTGCTCCGGGTTGATCGCGGTCAACCTCGGTACGGCCAGGAAGTAGGCGATCGCCACCAGCAGCGGACCGGCCGCACCGGAGGCGGTGGCACCCACCCGGCGATCGGCGTCGCGGACGCCTCGGCGGGCGGCCAGCGCGCCGATCACCAACGCCGACCCGAGGGAGAGAATCGCCCCGGGCCAGTAGAAGTAGTCCCGGATCCAGAACTGGTCGCTGTCGGAACTGAGCTGCCAGATGCCCAACTGGGCGGTGGTCAGGCCCCGACCGGCGAGCACCGAGTCGAGTACGGCGACCACCGCGAGCAGCCACAACCAGCCGGCGGTGGCGATCACGTTGGTGGCCGCCGCCCGGCAGCGCAGTGACCAGAGCGCCACCAGAGCGCCGACCAGCACACCGATCGCGGCGTACCCGGCGGCCATGTCCCGCGGCGAGGGAGTGTCCGGTACCACCGCGACCCGGGCGGGTACGGCGACAAGCAACACGGTGATCAGCGCGCCCAGTGCGGCGGCACCGGCCAACGCGACGGACCACAGGCCGTCACCATCGCGCCTGTCGGTTGCCGGCAGTCCACCCGGGTCAGCTGCTGCCGGCAGTCCACCCGGGTCAGCTGTTGCCGGCAGTCGACCCGGGTCAGCTGCCGATTCGACGTCGGGTGTGGGCAGGGCCGGACGCCGGTCCCGCAGCCGCTGGGCGCAGACCGCACCGAAGACGGTCGAGGTGGCGGCGATCCAGGTGGCCCAGATCAGGCTGGCCACCCAGGCGGCCGTGCCGGCGGTCGGCTCGGCCGGCGCCCAGTTCAGGATGCCCAGGCCGTAGCCGAATCCCAGTTGGGCGGCACCGGCGCCAGCTGCCACGCCGACCGCTGTGGCGATCGATCCTCCCCAGCCCTGTCTGGCCATGCCGGGCAGCGTAACCTCCTGTGCCCGGTGCGGCGAGTCGTACGCCGTGCCGGGCGATTAAGGTGACGGACGGTGTTTGTCGTCGATGGGTACGGTCGCCGGTGATGAGGCGGTGGGCGCAATGACGGGTGAGGTGACGGACGGCCGGACGACGCGGGCCGACACCGGTCCCGATCGGACGACGATGGTGGTCGGTGGTGGCGTCGCGGCGGTGCTGCTCGCGATCATCGGAGCCGCCGGCGGCTGGGTGCTCGCGGGCGACGACCAGCGGCAGCCGGAGACGCCCGTCCTCGCGGAGGGAAGCCGCAGCCCGCGCGCACCGGCCCCTTCGTCACCGCGTGAGCGGCCCGCGTCCACCTCCGCCCCGACCAGTGCCGCCGCACCGAGTCCGACCGGGCTGACCGTGCCGGATCTCGTCGGCATGGACCTCGAGGAAGCCCGGAACGAGGTGCGAAAGCGCGGGCTGGAATGGAAATTCGTCTTCGGCACCGGCGACAACCAGAGTGTACGGAGCACTGATCCGGTCGCCGGTACGCCGGTAGAGCACGGCAGCACGATCTCGATTACCGTGGCCGGCGCGGCTCCATCGAACGAGATGCCGCAACTGGTCGGGGAAGACTGCCGGAAGGCCGCGGCCGAACTCTTCGACAACGGATTCTCGCCTCGCTATCCGGCCGGGCTGACCGGGAAGGTCACCGACCAGGAACCCGCCGCCGGCACCGTCGGACGATGGGATGACGTCGCGTACATCTTCTGCGCGATTCGGTCGTCGGATGACGAGTTCCTTGGGCAGTGACAGGCACCCGACACGCTGATCCCGGCCGATGGCGGGCGGAACCGCTAGGTTGACCAGCGTGGGGATGCCGACATGAGCGAGCGGGGCGAGGAACAGCCGGACGACCGGACACGTCCGTTGCCTCCGCCCGCCGGAGATCCCGACGACACCGCCGTGCTGGGTGGTACGCCGCCCGACGGCACCGAGGCGGACGCGACAGTGGTGGTGCCACCGACCCCCAGACCTCAGCTGTGGTCGGGACGGGCGGAGGTGCGGCCACCGGGTCCGGGTGACGACCGTGAGTTGGCCGCCAGCGAGTGGTACGGCGACGAGCAGGCCGGTCGGCGTTGGTGGCTGCCGATTCTCTGGGGCATCGTCCTGCTGCTGTTGCTCGGCGCGCTCGGAGTGGGGTTGTGGCTGGCACGCCAGGCGGTGGACGAGGGCGACTCCCCGCCGCCGTCGCCCCAGCCGACCTCGACGGCGCCGACGAGCGCGTCGGCTTCACCGACCCGTTCGCCCTCGGCGGCACCGACGACAAGTGCCGCGCCGACGGGGTTGCCGATGCCGCCCCTGGTCGGGCTCACCGAGGATGCGGCCCGAGCCCGGCTGGAAGCACTCGATCTCGAACCCGAGGTCGTGTACCGCCCGTCGGACCAGCGGGCCGGCACCGTGATCGCCACCGATCCGGGCCAGGGTGAGATCGTCCAAAGCGGCGACGTGGTCAGGCTGGTGGTCGCCACCCCCAGCCCGTCGACGACGGCACCGACCACCGCGCCGACGACCACCGACCCGACGACGACCGGGCCGACCACCGACCCGACGGTCACGGCGAGCCCCACCGGGTGAACGGCTGCTCACCACATCCTTCGTCTGGTGCTGACCAGCCCGAGTCCGGCGAGGGAGATGGCGAGCCCGAACACCCCTGACCAGAACAGCGACCTGCTGAGTGCGTCGGAGTTGTGCCGGTCGCCGGCTCGGTGGGACGTACCCGCCCGGTGCGCACTGCTGGCGGACGACTCGGAGCCGTCGGGTATCGCGGCCGAGCCGTCAGGCAGAGCAGCTGAGCCGTCGGGCGTCAGCGCTGCCGTGCGGTCGTCGTCGAATTCGTCCCAGGCGGGCGGTGAGCCTCCCGATCCGGTCGGCGGCGTGGCTTCCACCACCGTGATCTCGGGTGCGGGAACCGGCTCGGCCAGCCGGGTGGAGGACAGGGCGGGATCCCGGACCAGCACCATCAGGGTGATGGCGGCACCGAAGAGTGCCAGGATTCCGAAGGCGTGGGCGATACGGGACCGATCGGGCCGCCGCGCGGACAGATTGACCATGGCCATCCCAGGTTCGGGGTCCTGGAGGCGCGGTGGAGACGTGCCGGGGTGGGCACACCGATTCTATGGCGTCGGTGTGCCCGTCGGCGGCGTTTCGAATGCTCAGCCCACCCGGACCGGGGTCCGGGCGACGGGCCGACGAGCCGAGCGGACGGTGTGCGGTCGCGGCTGCGGCTGCGGCGCGGCCTGCACCAGGTGCAGCCCGGCCCGCTGGACGAAGATCGATCGACGGTTGACCGCGTCCCCCGCCGCGTTCAACTCGTAACCTTCGAGCCAGAGCCAGCCGTCATAGGTCGGGCGGTCCAGCACCCGGATCACCCGGAAGTGAATCGGTCTGATGAACTGGACACTCGCCGCGCTTGTCACGTTCAGTACGTCACCGGAGCGGGGAAGCACATGGGCTCCTGAAGGGTCGGCCGGCGGGGAGGCCGGCAAGGCTGATCGGGGGGAAGTGCGGGCTCCGGCGACGAGGTCGTGTCTCGGGAACCGGGTTCGTGGCGTTGACGGGCTTCTCTGCGCTGGTGGCGTACTCGGCCCGCCGTGTCTGGGCTGTCAGGAAAGGTGTCTGGGACCACCGCCGCCGTCGCGCGTCGGCGACCGGCCACCGGATTCGCGGGGGCGGTCGACGGTCGACCGGGTCATCCGGTCGTCGTCTCCGTCGGCACCGCGGTGATCACAGGGGGAGACTGGATCAGAACGGTGTGTAGCCCGCGTCATACGGACAGAGTGCATCAGCGTCGTGCTTCATGCAAGTTGCACGTCGACTTTTGCCGATACGTGAGCGGCTCGCGCGAAACGGCGCTTGAACGTGCCGCCACCCGGACGGCACACTGAGGACGGTTTCGCCCGTCGCGGCCGGCCGAGGACCGGCTCCATCCCTTGCCGCGAAACGCCCGCCGCCTTATGGTCGCGTCCCAGGCGGGCGGCAGACAGCGGCGCGTCGAGGCGGAAGGTGACACCGTGAGCGAGCGGCGCAGTCCGACCATCCGCCGGCGTCGCCTGGGCGCGGAACTGCGCCGTCAGCGCGAGACGGCCGGGATCACCATCGAGGCCGTGGCCGAGCAACTGGAGTGTTCGGCGTCGAAGATCTCCCGGATCGAGACCGGTCACACCACCGCGACACCCCGGGACGTCCGGGACATGCTCCGGATCTACGGGGTGGTCGGTGCCGAGAGCGACGAGCTGGTGCAGATCGCTCGGGAGGCGCGGCAGAAGGGTTGGTGGCATCCGTACAGCACGGTGCTGGTCGGGGCGTACGTGGGTCTGGAGGCTGCGGCCAGTTCGATTCGGGCGTACGAGCAGCAGGTGGTTCCGGGCCTGCTGGAGACCGAGGATTACGCCGGCGCGATGATTCGTGCGGCCCGCCCTGATTTCACTGCGGAACAGGTGCGACAACGAGTGCGTGTCCGACTCGGTCGCCAATCGTTATTGACCCAGGACGATCCGGTCGATCTGTGGGTGGTGCTCGATGAGGCGGTGATGAGCCGTCCGGTGGGCGGGGACACGGTCATGCGTGACCAGCTCAAGCGGTTGGTGGAGGTAGCCGAACTGCCGAATGTGACGTTGCAGGTCCTGCCGTTCGAGGTCGGGGCACATGCCGGCATGGACGGTACCTTCACGATCCTGAGCTTCCCCGAACCAGGTGATCCGGATGTCGTGTACGCGGAGAACGCCACGGGTGGGCTCTTCCTGGAGAAGAGCGACGAACTGCAGAAGTACAGCTTCATCTTCGATCACATTCGAGCAGCGGCCATGCGTCCGGAGGAGTCCGTCGGGTACATCGCAAAATTGGCAGAGGAGCCGCTGTGGAAATGGCGACGCAAGGATTCCCCGTGGACCTGACGCAGGCGCACTGGTTCAAGAGCTCGAAGAGCGGGCCGAACTGTGACAACTGCGTTGAGGTGGCGTATGTGACCGGGGCGGTCGGCGTCCGGGATTCGAAGGACAAGGCCGGACCGGCTCTCGTCTTCACCCCGGGTGACTGGCACGCCTTCGTCGCCGGCACACGGGGTGGCGTCTTCGGACGGGCTTGATCCCGTAGCAACGACCTGGTCCCCGATCGGCACGTCCGGTCGGGGACCATGTCATGGTGCCGCGACGCTCGGCAGTCCCGCCGCGGCGTCCGGCCCGGTCGGCTGCCGTCGCCACTTCCCACCCGTCTCGTTGTACCTCTCGGTACGCGCTGGTCGAAATCCCCCCCGAGCAGGGCGGGTAACCGAGCGAGGCAGGCGAGACGAATGACGAGTATCGGATCGGACAACCTCACCAACAGCCCGGGCAAGCCGGAACGGTTCGGCGGCAAATATCGCGGGGCTCGGCGGGACACCGTCCTGACCGAGGTGGTGTCGACGGACACCGAACATCCCGGGCGGGACACCGCGGCACCGGGCGAGCCGGCCACGTCGCCGCTCACCCTGCCGTCACTGGACCCGAACCCGCTCACCGAACCGTCGTTCCCGGCGACCGGATGGTCGAGCGTGGACGACGGCTCCCTTGCGGATCACCCGCTGCTCCGCGGCCTGCTTATGGAGTTGCCGCCACGGGGCAGTGTGCCGCCGCCGGGTTGGCTCGACCGCTGGTTCGAGGCGACGCGGGCGATTCTGGAGTTGCTATACGTGCAGGGCACCGGCCGGGCTCGGTGAGGTCGCGGACCGCTGCGGCATGGCTCGCTCGGCGAGCCGGTTGTGGCGCAGCGCGTGGCGGACCCCGATGGCCCCGACGCCCAGCACTCCGATGGTGACCGCCGGCCCGGTGATCCCCGGCCCGAAATACCCGGCGGCACCGCTGGCCGTGATCAGCGCGGGCAGCAGGGCCAGGCCGGTCACCTGCAGCGGCAGCCCGATCAGTGGGTGGGCGGCGGCGGCCCGTAGCCCGTGTGGTGCCGGCGTCCGGGCGGTGGCGGCCAGTGCGCCCGCTCCGGCCCGGAGCCGACGCACCCGGCGTACGGTGCAGAGCGCCACCACCAGTGCCGGTAGCGCGGCGAGTGCCAGCCCAGCGGCGGCCCGGTCAGCCAGGGTCGCCCCGGCGGTGGTCAGGCCGGCGATCGGCAGTGCCACCGTCAGGCCGAGCCCGACCAGCGTGAGCCCGAGCAGCCAGCCGGCATGTCGACGAAGCTCGCGCGCGTGCGTCATCCGGGGCAACCCCTCAGCGAGGTAGCCGGCGGCCCACCAGACGACGGCGACCGGGAGCAGGAGGACGAGGTGGTTCTGCATGCCTGTCAGCCTTGCCCGTTTTCCGGCTCGCCGAATCCGGGAGCGCCCCCCGTTCGTCCCGTAGCCGCCCCCGTAGGGGAACCATCGTTTCATGTTATGAGGGATCCGACATGTTTATCTGTGTCCATGCCTCGAACTACCCTCTCCTTGATCGGCAGTCATCGATCAGTGAGCCATGAGCAATGCGACGAGGGCTGCCGACAGAGGGAGGTAGGAAGATGGTTCTTCGACAGAGGTCCGTTTTCGTCGGACTGGCCGCGTTGGCCATGGTGGCGGCAGCGACGCCCGCCATGGCCGCCGAGCCGGTCGGCACGATCCGAAGCGCCGGCGGTGCCACCGCCGTCAAAGACAGCTACATCGTGGTGTTCAAGGACAGCGAGGTCGGCCGTGCCGCGGTCGGCTCCTCTGTGGACCGCCTGCTGCGGCGGCACGGCGGAGCGGCGGCGCGCACGTACAGCGCGGCCATCCGCGGCGCCGAGCTGCGACTCAGCGCCAAGGCTGCGGCCCGGATCGCGGCTGATCCGGCAGTGGCGTACGTCGAGCAGAACCACACCGTGCAGCTCGCCGCCACCCAGACGAACCCCCCGTCCTGGGGCCTGGACCGGATCGACCAGCGCAACCTGGCGCTGAACAGCTCCTACACGTACCCCAACACGGCCTCGAACGTGACGTCGTACATCATCGACACCGGCATCCGGACGTCCCACTCGGACTTCGGCGGCCGGGCGACCTGGGGCACCAACGCGGTCGACTCCAACAACAGCGACTGCAACGGCCACGGCACCCACGTCGCCGGTACGGTCGGCGGCACCGCGTACGGCGTCGCCAAGGCGACCCGACTGGTGGCCGTCAAGGTGCTCAACTGCTCCGGCAGCGGCACCAACGCCGGGGTCATCGCCGGTGTCGACTGGGTCACCGCGAACGCGGTCAAGCCCGCCGTGGCCAACATGAGCCTCGGTGGCGGAGCGAACACCACGCTCGACAACGCGGTGATCAACTCGATCAACTCGGGTGTCACGTTCGTGGTGGCTGCCGGTAACGGCAACAGCCTCGGTGTCCGGCAGAACGCCTGCAACTACTCCCCGGCCCGGACCGCGCCGGCGATCACCGTCGGTGCCACCCAGAACAACGACGCCGCCGCGAGCTTCTCCAACTTCGGCACCTGCGTCGACATCCTGGCGCCGGGCGTGAGCATCACCGCCCCGTGGATCACCAACGACACCTCGACGAACACCATCAGCGGTACCTCGATGGCCTCGCCGCACGTCGCCGGTGCCGCCGCCCTGGTGCTCTCGGCCAACCCGACGTGGAGCAACCAGCAGGTGCGGGACTACCTGGTCAACAACTCCACGCCGAACGTGATCAGCAACGTGGGCACGGGTACCCCCAACCAGCTGCTCTACGTGGTCAACGGCAGCACCCCGCCGCCGACCAACGACTTCTCGGTCTCGGTCTCGCCGACCTCGGGTTCGGTCGCGCCGGGCGGTTCGGCGACCGCCACGGTGTCCACCGCCACCACCAACGGCTCCGCCCAGTCGGTAAGCCTCTCGGCCAGCGGCCTGCCGTCCGGGGCGTCCGCCTCGTTCAGCCCGGCCACGGTCACCTCGGGTGGCTCGTCGACGCTGACCATCAGCACCTCGACCAGCACCCCGGCCGGCACGTACCCGGTGACCATCACCGGTAGCGCGGCCTCCGGCACCAGGACCGCCACCTACACCCTGACGGTGACCGGCAGCGGTAGCGGCAGCTGCTCCGGCACCAACGGCACCGACGTGTCGATCCCGGACGCCGGCTCGGCGGTGACCAGCTCGATCACCATCTCCGGCTGCAACCGGAACGCCTCGTCGAGCTCGAAGGTCGCGGTGAACATCGTGCACACCTACCGTGGCGACCTGGTCATCGACCTGCTCGCCCCGGACGGCTCGTCCTACCGGCTGAAGAACAGCAGCGGCTTGGACAGCACGGACAACGTGAACACCACCTACACGGTGAACCTGTCCAGCGAGGCGGCGAACGGCACGTGGCGCCTGCAGGTGCGCGACGTCTACCTCGCTGACACCGGCTACATCAACACCTGGACCCTGACCCTCTGACACCGGTACGACATCGGGCCCCCGGCCACTCGGCCGGGGGCCCGCTCGTCGTCAACTCTCGGGAGGGCGGTCAGACCGCGAAACCGGCCGGGCGCTCGGTGGCCGGCGCGGGCGGGCGGGCCTTCCACAGGCCGACCTTCTGCGCGGCCAACCGGCTCAGGTACGCCGGATTGAGGATCACGTACCGCCGCCACAGCCGCTTCGGCTCCAGCCCGAGCCGCCAGAACCACTCCAGCCCGGCCCGCTGCATCCACGGTGGCGGCTGACGCAGCAGCCCGGCGTGGTAGTCGAACGCTGCGCCGACGGCCATCAACGGCATGTCCAGCAGCGGGCGCATCGCGTACGTGAAGATCTCCTGGCGGGGGCATCCCAGGCCGACCAGGACGAGCCGGGCACCGCTGGCCTTGATCCGGTCGGCGATCTCCACGTCCTCGCCCGGCTGCACGGCGCGGAACTTGGACGGCTCCACTCCGGCGATCTTGAGGGCCGGGAACATCTGCTCCAGCGCCGGGATCAGCCGGGCCAGGGTCTGTTCGGTCGAGCCGTACAGGTAGACCGGTAGGCCCTCGTCGGCACAGCGGGAGAGCACGTGCAGGGTCAGCTGAGGCCCGTAGACCCGGTCGGTCAGCCCCGCACCGTGCAGCAGGTTCAGTGCCCACCGCACCGGCTGGCCGTCCGGAGTCACCAGGTCGAAGGAGTTCAGCCGGGCGTTGTGCGCCGGGTCCAGCACCCCGGTCATCACCCCATGCACGGCCAGTGCGGTCAACGCCATCGGCCGACGCTCCTGCGCGGCGGCGATGACCTGCTCGGTAGCGGTGGCGTAGTCGGTGGCGTCGACCAGGACGCCGAGCACGTTGCGCTTGCTCACGACCGGACCTCGCCGTCGCGCGCCGGGACCCACTTGTCCACGTTGGCCTCGTAGATCTCTCGCATGATCATGGGTACGTCGTACACCTGTTTCCAGTCCGGGTAGTCGGCCTGGAACGCTTCGTTGGAGCCGATCCACCACTTGTGGTCGCCGATCCGGTTGGCCTCGACGTACTCGGTGATCATCTCCTGGCCGGTGATCTGCTCGGCCAGCGCGAACGCCTCCCGGTTGGAGGTGTTGGAGTGCCGGCCGCCACCGAGGTTGTAGACGGCGGCCGAGCGCGGGTTGCGGAAGAACGCCTCGAACGCGGAGACCACGTCCGAGCTGTGGATGGCGTCCCGGACCTGCTTGCCCTGGTAGCCGAAGATCTTGTAGGTGCGGCGCTCCATGTTGGCCCGCATCACGTAACCGAGGAAGCCGTGCAGCTCGGTGGCGGAGTGCGCCGGCCCGGTAAGCGTGCCGCCCCGGAAGCAGGCCGTCTTCATCCCGAAGTAGCGGCCGTACTCCTGCACCATCACGTCCGCAGCGACCTTGGAGGCACCGAAGATCGAGTGCAGGCAGGCGTCGATCGACATGTCCTCGCGGATGCCCTGCTCGTACGGGTGCCCCGGCTCGATCTCCCAGCGGGTCTCCAGCTCGACCAGGGGCAGGCTGTTCGGGCGGTCGCCGTAGACCTTGTTCGTCGAGCAGTGGATGACCGGCGCCTCGATGCAGTGCTCGCGGACGTTCTGCAGCACGTTCAGGGTGCCCGCGGCGTTCACGTCGAAGTCGGTGAAGGGATCGCGTACCGCCCAGTCGTGCGAGGGCTGCGCGGCGGTGTGGATCACCACGGCGACGTCCCGGCCGTACCGCTTGAACAGCGCGCCGAGCGCGCCCCGGTCGCGGATGTCGATGCTGTGGTGCGAGTACGCCTCACCCAGCTCGTCGGTGAGTCGGCGAACGTTCCACGCGGTGGACGCCTCCTCGCCGAAGAACTCCTGCCGCATGTCGTTGTCGATGCCGACCACATCGAGACCCATGCCGGCGAAGTGGCGGACTGCCTCAGAGCCGATCAACCCGCCCGAGCCGGTCACGAATGCGACACTCACGAGCCACTCCTGGTCCGTTGGAGGCAGAAACCAGCGAAGCATAGCCTGACGCCCGGTACGCCCGAATACGAGCGAGGGCCCCGCGAATTCGCGAGGCCCTCGTCACTGGTGGGGAAGGGGGGAGTTGAACCCCCACGTCCTTTCGGACACACGGACCTGAACCGTGCGCGTCTGCCATTCCGCCACTTCCCCGTGGCATGACCTCGGACAGCGTAGTCATTGCCGTCTCCGCTGTCGCCAGCGGGGTCTCGGCCATGTTACGTGGCTTCGGTCTTTGCCGCGAATGGCATTCGCTGCTCACAGCGGTTACCGTTCGTGGCGGACGAAAGAGTAGCACGACAATCCTGAGCCGTCCGAACGAGGCGTGGCCTGCCGGCCGAGCGGCGTGTGAGCTGCGTGCGCTCTGGACCGATACCATCATGTCCTCGGGACCCGAGGAGGAGCCGGTGAGCGTGCTGCAACGCTTCGAGAAGCGTCTGGAAGGCCTGGTCGAAGGGGCTTTTGCCAAGGTCTTCAAAGGGGTCGTGCACCCTGTGGAGATCCTCAACGCCATGCAGCGGGAGGCCGAGGCGCACAAGGCCATCCTGGCTGGCGGGCGCACGTTGGTGCCCAACCGCTACGTGATCGATCTCTCGCCGTACGACCACAGTCGGCTGGCGCCGTACGCCGCCGCGCTGGCCCAGGAGCTGGCCCAGTCGCAGGCGGAGTTCATCGGCGAGCAGGCGTGGACGGTCTACGGCGACGTGATCGTCGAGATCGAGCGCGGCGAAGGACTGGACACCGGCATGTTCCGGGTCACCGCCGAGGTCTACACCGGTGGTGAGGTCGCCCCGGTCTCCGCGCCCGGTTACGACGCCGGCCCGTCCGGCTACCCCGCATACGACCAGGGTGGCGGCTACGGCCCGCCGCCGGGGCACGGTGGCGGTCGTAACGTGCGACTGGTCTCCGGCGACGGCCGCACCTACCCGCTCCAGATGGGCTCGACCGTGATCGGTCGCGGCGACCAGGCCAACCTGCGTCTGCCGGACGTCGGCATCTCCCGCCGACACGCCCGGCTGGATTTCGATGGTGGGCAGGTCGTGCTGACCGATCTCGGCTCCACCAACGGCACCATGGTCAACGGCCAGCGGGTCTCCGCCGTGGCGCTGAACCCCGGTGACATGATCCAGCTCGGCACCACCACGCTCACCTTCCGCGTGGACGGCTGATCCGCCTTGCCGGAACTCGTCATCACCGTCGCCCGGTTCGGATTTCTCGTCCTCTTGTGGATCTTCGTGTTCACGGTGGTCGGCGTCATCCGGCGGGACCTCTTCGCCGGGGCCCGGTCCGGTCGCCTGGTGGCCGCGCCCCGCGCGGTGGGTGCGTCGACCGGTCAGGCGTCGGCAAAGCCGGCGAAGGTGAAGCGGGGGCGGGCGGCCCACCAGTTGGTGGTGACCGCGGGTCAACTGGCCGGCACCAGGATCACGCTGGGTGAAGCTCAGATAACCATCGGTCGGGCCGAGGATTCCACTCTCGTCATCACCGACGATTACGCCTCGGCGCGACACGCCCGGCTGGTGCCCCGTGACGGGCAGTGGTTCGTCGAAGACCTCGGTTCGACTAACGGGACGTACCTCGATCGCGCTAAGGTCACCGGACCGACCCCCGTACCCCTCGGCGTGCCGATCCGGATCGGCCGCACCTCTCTCGAATTACGGCCATGACTCTGACCCTGCGCTATGCGGCCCACAGCGACCGCGGTCTGATCCGAGACGGCAACCAGGATTCCGTCTACGCCGGACCGCGGCTACTCGCCGTCGCCGACGGCATGGGCGGTATGGCCGCCGGTGACGTCGCCAGCAACATCGTCATCGGTGCCATGGCGCCGCTCGACGAGGACGTCCCGGGTGACGCCCTGGTCGACGCGTTGCGTTCCGCCGTGGGCACCGCCAACCAACAGCTCCGTGACACCGTGGATGCCAACCCTCAGCTGGAGGGGATGGGCACCACACTCACCGCGACCCTCTTCTCCGGCAGCAAGCTGGGCATGGTCCACATCGGTGACTCGCGTGCCTATCTGCTGCGCGACGGTGACTTCAACCAGATCACCAAGGACGACACCTACGTCCAGATGCTCGTGGACGAAGGCCGGATCAGCCCGGAGGAGGCGAGCAGCCACCCGCAGCGGTCGCTGCTCACCCGAGCCCTCGACGGGCGGGACATCGACCCGGAGTACTCGGTCCGCCAGGTGCTGCCCGGAGACCGCTACCTGATCTGCTCGGACGGCCTCTCCGGGGTGGTCAGTGCGGAAACCATCGCCGAGACCATGCGGGAGTACACCGACCCGCAGCAGTGCGTGGAGCGGCTGGTCCAGCTCGCTCTGCGCGGCGGCGGCCCGGACAACATCACCGTGATCATCGCCGACGCCACCGACCGCGACATCGTCGAGGCGGCCCCGATCGTCGGCGGTGCGGCCGCGCGGGACCGGGGCATGGCGACCTCGGCCGACGTCTCCACCCCGGCCGCCCGGGCCTCGGCGCTCTCCGCTCCCCGGCCGCCCGTGCCCGAGGAGCCGGCCGGTGCCGACGACGAGCCGGAGGCCCGCCGCCGTCCGCTGCGCGCTCTGGCGATGACCACCGCCCTCTTGGTGATCATCGGCGGCGGGGTCTTCGCCGGGTACGACTACACCCAGCGGCAGTACTACGTCGGGGCGACCGACGACGGCCAGGTGGCCGTCTTCCGGGGCATCCAGGGCGAGATCGCCGGCATGGATCTCTCCACGGTGCATTCCAAGAGCACCGCCCAACTGGACGATCTCACCCTCGCCGCTCAGGAGCAGGTCAAGCAGGGCATTCCGGCCAGGAGCGAGCCTGACGCGGCACGCCGGCTGGCGGAACTGACGATGGACAGCCCGACCAACGTCAACCTCAAGCCGCTCTGCCCGCCCACCTCCAGCCC
The DNA here is from genome assembly GCF_002879555.1 of Verrucosispora sp. ts21. NCBI lineage: Bacteria > Bacillati > Actinomycetota > Actinomycetes > Micromonosporales > Micromonosporaceae > Micromonospora > Verrucosispora sp. ts21. The sequence continues at coordinate 21,747 of NZ_PNOZ01000019.1, forward strand.
GAGCGCCGACCCCACGACGGAGTCGACCTTGCCGCCGCCGAGCGCTCCGGCCGATTCGGCGAGCCCGGCCGGCAGCGGCTCGCCGTCGCCCGACGGCGGCTCGTTGGCCCCACCGGTGAGCACACCGGACGCCCCGCCCACCGACGCCTTCACGCCCACGGTCGACCCGGCGGCCTGCCGGTCGCCCGAGTAGGCGTCGGCTCCGACCCGAGGACGATCGTGACCGCAGCGGCCACCCCGGCATCCTCGCCCGCCACCGCGGGCGAGCGGCCCGGCGTACGCCTGGCCCGGTCCCGACGCAACGCCGAACTGTCGCTGCTGCTGCTGGCCATGGCGCTGGTAGCCGCGTACGGGGCGATGGTCGAGGCGAACGTGCTCGACACGGTCACCCCGAAATTCTGGGTGCCGGCCGCGGTGCTCACCGCCGTGTTCCTCGGCGTCCACGTGGCGATCCGGTTCCTGGCTCCGTTCGCCGATCCGGCCCTGCTGCCGGCGGTGGCGCTGCTCAACGGTCTCGGGGTCGGCTTCCTGCGCCGACTCGACCTGGGCAACGCGGCCCCGGAGGAGCGCGCCGACCTGGCCATCTTCGCCGGTACCGGTGGTCGGCAACTGGCCTGGACCCTGCTGTCGGTGCTGCTCGCAGCCGGTCTGCTGGCCCTGGTGCGTGACCACCGTTCGATCTCGCGGTACGCGTACACGTTGGGGCTGGCCGGCATCGTGCTGGTCATGCTCCCGGCGGTGCTGCCGGCCAGCATCTCCGAGATCAACGGCGCGAAGCTCTGGGTACGCATCGGCGGCTTCTCGATCCAGCCGGGTGAGTTCGCCAAGCTCGCCCTGCTTGCCTTCTTCGCCTACTACCTGGTCCGCAAGCGCGAGGTGCTCTCGCTGGCCAGTCACCGGTTCCTCGGCATCGACTTCCCGCGCGGCCGTGACCTCGGCCCGGTGCTTGTGGTCTGGGCGATCAGCCTGCTGGTCCTGATCTTCGAGAAGGACCTGGGCACCTCTCTGCTCTACTTCGGCATGTTCGTGGCGACGGTCTACATCGCCACCGAACGGGTCAGTTGGCTGCTGATCGGCCTGGTCCTCTTCTTCGGCGGCGCCTACCTCGCGTACGTGCTCGGCGACGCGATCGGTGGGCCGTTCGCCAACTTCTACGTGCGGGCGCAGATCTGGCTCGACCCGTTCGCCAAGCCGTACGACGAGGGCTACCAGCTCGTGCAGGGGCTGCTCGCGTTGGGCACCGGTGGGCTGTTCGGGGCCGGGCCGGGCGGCGGCCAGCCGACGGAACTGCCCGAGGTGCAGAACGACTTCATCTTCGCCGGGCTCGGTGAGGAGATCGGCCTGTTCGGGCTCTCCGCCCTGCTGGTGATCTACCTGCTGATCGTGGAGCGGGGGCTGCGCGCCGCCCTGGCGGTGCGGGACTCCTTCGGCAAGCTGCTCGCCGGTGGCCTGGCCTTCACCCTCGCGCTGCAGGTATTCGTGATCGTCGGCGGGATCAGCAAGCTCATCCCGCTGACCGGTCAGACCACCCCGTTCCTGTCCGCCGGTGGCTCCTCGCTGATGGCGAACTGGCTGCTCATCGCGGTGCTGCTGCGGGTCTCCGACGCCGGTCGTCGGCCGGTCACCGGCGGCGGCAAGGTGAACCGTCCGTCCGGGGGCCCACCCGAGCAACTGCACGGTGCCCCCACGGAGGTGATCAAGCCGTGAACGCACCCCTGCGCCGGGTCGGTGTCGTCGTCATCGTCCTGTTCGGTCTGCTCTTCGCCAACCTGAACTGGATCCAGGCGTACAAGGCCGACGAATACCGCACCAGCGACTACAACAGCCGGGTCCAGGTCGCCGAGTACGAGCGTCGCCGGGGCAACATCGAGGCCGGCGGAACCGCCCTGGCGGTCAGCAAGGAGACCGACGGCAAGCTGACCTTCCTGCGCACCTACCCCGGCGGGGCGAAGTACGCCCATGTGCTCGGCTACAAGCCGGTCAACCTCGCCGACACCGGCATCGAGAAGTCCGAGAACGACTTCCTCGCCGGCACCAGCGACAAGCTCTTCGCCAACCGGATCAAGGACATGTTCACCGGCGACCGCACCGCCGGGGGCAACGTGCTGCTCACCCTCTCCCCGCGCGCCCAGGACGTCGCGTACGACCAGTTGCGCAACAACAACCGGGGGGCGAGCAAGGGGGCGGCCATCGCCATCGATCCGCGTACCGGTGCCGTGCAGGCGATGGTCTCCATACCCAGCTTCGATCCGAACCCGCTGGCCAGCCACAACACCAACGAGGCGACCGCGGCGTACAACAAGCTGGATCAGGATCGGTCCCGTCCGCTGCGCAACCGGGCCCTCGGGGAGGTGCTGCCACCCGGCTCCACCTTCAAGATCGTGGTGGCCGCCGCCGCGTTGGAGAACGGCATCGGCAAGGACACAAACATCTCGGCGGGCCCGAGCTACACCCCGCCCACCTCCGGTCAGGCGATCACCAACGCCGCGCCGTCGATCTGTCCGCAGGCGGAGGTGACCCTGATGAAGGCGGTCACCGACTCCTGCAACACCGGCTTCGCCAAGCTCGGTGTGCAGCTCGGCCCTGATGTGATCAAGAAGAAGGCCCAGGACTTCGGCTTCGAGCAGGAAGACTTGACCGTGGGCCGGCTCGGCGAGGGCGGTCACGGCGTCGCCGCCAGCCGTACCGGCAGCATGGAGAACCCGGACGGCGGTCCCGACCCGGCCGCGCTGGCCCAGTCCTCCATCGGGCAGCGGGACGTGCGGATGACCCCCCTGGAGGGGGCCATGATCGCCGCAGCGGTCGCCAACGGCGGCAGCCAGATGCGGCCGTACCTGGTGCGTCAGCTGCTCGCGCCGGACCGCACCACCGTCTACGACACCGCGAACCCGCGCGAGCTGCGCCGCCCGGTCAGCGGTCAGGTCGCCGCCGACCTGCGGGACATGATGGTCAGCGTGGTGCAGAACGGCACCGGCCGCAGCGCGCAGATCAACGGGTACACCGTGGGCGGCAAGACCGGTACCGCGCAGTCCGCGCCGGACCGCCCCGACCACGGTTGGTTCATCGGCTTCGCACTGGACTCCGACGGCAACCCCGTTTCGGCCGTCTGCGTCGTGCTCGAAGAGGCCGGCAGCGGCGGCAGCGCCGAGGCCGCCCGGATCGCCGGTCAGATCATGCGCGCCGCCATCGCCGACCCCGGGGGGCGCTGACATGCTCAGTCCGGGAGTGCAGCTCGGTAACCGGTACCGCCTCGACGAGCGGATCGCCAGCGGCGGCATGGGTGACGTCTGGCGCGGCACCGACCAGGTGCTGGGGCGTACGGTGGCGGTCAAGAGCCTGCTCCCGGCGTTGCTGGACGAGCCGGGTTTCGCCGAACGGTTCCGGGGCGAGGCCCGGACCATGGCGACGATCAACCACCCGGGCGTGGTCGACGTCTACGACTTCGGCAGCGACCAGCAGATCGCCTTCCTGGTGATGGAGTACATCGAGGGTGATCCGCTGTCGGCCACCCTCAGCCGGGTCGGCCGGCTCACCCCGGCCCGGACGATGGCGCTTGTCGCGCAGGCCGCCGACGCCCTGCACGCCGCCCACGTCAAGGGCATCGTGCACCGGGATGTGAAGCCCGGCAACCTGCTGGTCCGGCCCAACGGCACGCTGGTGCTCACCGACTTCGGCATCGCCCGTTCCGAGCTGGTGGGTCAGCTCACCGCGGCCGGTTCGGTGCTCGGTACCGCGTCGTACATCTCGCCGGAGCAGGCCACCGGTCAGGTCGCCACCCCCGCCTCCGACGTGTACGCCCTCGGCGTGGTCGCCTACCAGTGCCTCGCCGGGCGTCGGCCGTTCGAGGGCGACAACCCGCTCGACATCGCCATGCGCCACGTCCGGGAGACGCCCCGCCCGCTGCCGTCGGACATTCCGCCACAGGTCTGCGCGCTGGTCGAGCGGGCGATGGCCAAGGATCCGAAGGACCGCTGGGCGAGCGCCGCCGTACTGGCCGGGGTCGCCCGGCAACTGAAGGCGGCACTGTCCCGGCAGGCACGCCCCGGTGGTTCGGCGCCCATCTCGGCGGCTCCGGCCTCACCGGCTCCCGCCGGGCGCAACCCGGCGACACCGCCGCCCGGCCGGGCCCAGGTGCCGCAGCCGCCCCGCCCACCCGCGGCACCGCACTCACCGGCCGCACCCCGGCCGCCGGCTACGCCACACGCTCCGGCGGCGGGTCACCGGCCGGTAGCCGCACGGCAGCCGGTGGCGCAGCCGCGTCCGGCGACTGTCGCACCGGCGGTGGCTGCCGGTTACCCACGCGGCGCAGCCCCGGTTCCCCCGGCGTACGCCCCGCAGGCCGGTCAGTCGCGGCCCGCGCCCAGGCGGTCACGGTCCGGCATGTGGTTCCTGGCGATCCTGCTGGGCACGCTGGTCGTGGTCTGCTCGGGCGTGGTTTCCTACAGGCTGAAGGACAGCATCAACAACGGCATGCCGGTCGAGGTGTCCGTGCACACGGTGACGTCCGGCGTGCTGGGGCCCGCCGGGCGAGACGATCCGGCCCTGACGGCGTACCGTCGACTGGATCAGCTCCGACCGGGCGACGAGACGACGACGAGCGAAGGACGACGGACGCGATGACAGCGCAGGCCCGCCTGCTCGGGGGCAGGTATCAGGTCGGCGAGCTGCTCGGGTATGGCGGCATGGCCGAGGTGCACCGTGGTCGTGACCTTCGGCTCGGCCGGGACGTCGCGATCAAGATGCTCCGCACGGACCTCGCTCGGGACGCCACCTTCCAGATGCGTTTCCGCCGGGAGGCGCAGAACGCCGCCTCGCTTAACCATCCGGCGATCGTCGCGGTCTATGACACCGGCGAGGAGCAGGCGCCTACCGGCGAAACCCTTCCGTTCATCGTGATGGAGTTCGTCAACGGGCGCACCCTCAAGGAGGTGCTCGGCGCCGAGGGCCGACTGCAACCCCGGCGGGCGCTGGAGATCTGCGCCGACATCTGCGCCGCCCTGGACTTCAGCCACCGGCATGGCATCATCCACCGCGACATCAAGCCCGGCAACGTGATGCTCACCCAGACCGGCCAGGTCAAGGTGATGGACTTCGGCATCGCCCGGGCTCTGGCCAGCGGTGCCACCACGATGACGCAGACCAGCGCGGTCATCGGCACCGCCCAGTATCTTTCGCCCGAGCAGGCCCGCGGCGAGGCCGTCGACGCCCGCTCCGACGTGTACGCCGCCGGCTGTGTGCTCTTCGAGCTGCTCTGCGGGCATCCGCCGTTCGTCGGCGACAGCCCGGTCAGCGTGGCCTACCAGCACGTCCGGGAGGCCCCGCCGACGCCGAGCGACCTCAACCCGGAGGTCAACCCGGCGGTCGACGCGATCGTGCTCAAGGCGCTGTCGAAGAACCCGCTCAACCGCTACCAGAGCGCCGGCGAGATGCGCGCGGACCTGCTCCGGGCGGCGGCCGGTCGGCCGGTGATGGCCACCCCGGTGCTGCGCGAGGACGAGACCGTGCCGATGTCCGCGGCCAGCGGCTCGGGCTACCCGTCGGGCGGGGCGACACAGACCCGCCAGATCCCGGCCCGGGTGGGTGACCCGCGTCAGCGGCGCGCCTCGTCCTGGCTGATCGCCATGTTCGCCGCGCTCGGCGTGCTCGCGGTGATCGCGCTGGTGGCCGCGCTGCTGTTCAACGACAAGACGGTCGAGGACGTGCCGGTGCCCGCGCTGAGCGGGATGACCCAGCAGGAGGCGTTCGCCCGGCTGGAGGCGGACGGCTTCCAGCCGGTGCGGGGTGACGACGTCTTCACCTCGGACTGCCGTAAGGGTCGGGTGACGAACCAGACCCCGCCCGCCGGGGAGAAGATCGCCCCGAACAGCACGGTCACCGTGCAGCTCTGCGGCGGCAAGCCCGAGGTGACCATTCCGGGCGGCCTTGAAGGCAGCAAGGTCGACAGCGCCACGCTGCGCCTTGAGCAACTCAATCTCCGGGTCAAGACCGTGGACAAGGACAGCCCCGACGCCGCCGGGCTGGTGCTCGAGGTCGACCCGAAGGAAGGCGAGAAGGTCGCCGAGAACAGCGTGGTCACCCTCACCGTCTCCAAGGGCAACGTGGTCCGGGTACCGAACGTGGAGAACCTCACCGAGGCCGACGCGAAGCGGGAACTGGAGAACGCCGGCTTCAAGGTGGATGTGGAGATCGGCCCTGAGGTGCCCGCCGACCGGGCCGGTCGGGTCACCGACCAGAACCCGAACGCCGGTAGCCAGCGGACCAAGGGCACCAAGGTGACGATCGTCGTCTCGGTGCCGGAGCCGGAGGACGACGACCCGCCGACGTCGGCACCGCCGACCGGGGATCCGACCACCCCACCGCCGGACGACGATGGTGGCGGCGGTAGTGGCGGTGGCGACGGCGAGCTGTTGCCGATCTTCCCGCCGTTCCGCCTGCCTGGAGAGTGACCGCGCCGGGCGAGTCGGGTCAGGGAGCTGGCGATCCTGCGGCGCGGGTGCCGGACGATCCGCCGGTGACCGTGCCGGTGCGTCGGCGGGGTCGCTGGCGACCGGTGCGCCGGATCGCTGTCCCGGGGCTGTTGCTGCTCCTGCTCACCAGCCTGCCGTGGGTATGGACGACAGTCGCCGCGTACGGCCATGTCCATGCCGTCGATGAGGCACCGGTCGCGGACGTGGTGATCGTCCTGGGCACGGCGGTGACCGAGGAAGGACGCCAACCGGGCATCCGGTTGGCGGGCCGATTGGAGACCGCCGCCGAACTGGTGCGCCAGCAGCGGGCCCGAGTGGTCCTCGTCTCCGGCGACGGGCACGGTGCCTCCGGTGACGAGACGGCGGCGATGACGGCTCACCTCACCGAGCAGCTCGGCGTCGATCCGCAGCGCATCGTCGCCGACCCGTACGGCCTGGACACGTACGACAGTTGTCGCCGCGCGCGGGAGGTGTACGGGGTCGAGCGGGCCCTGATCGTCACCCAGTCCTACCACCTGTCCCGGGCGGTGACACTCTGTCGGCAGCTGGGCGTGGACGCCGACGGGGTGCCCGCCCGCTGTACCGGCTGCGGCACCGGCCTGCTGTTGGAGAAGGCGGTACGGGACTACTTCGCCAGCGGCAAGGCCGCCTGGGACGTGATCCGCAACCGGCCCGCCGCAGTCGACTCGCCGGCACACCCGGGAGTCACCGACGCGCTGACCGACTGAGCCCGCCCTGCGGCTCAGGTGGTGGCGAAGGCGGCCAGGCGGCGGGCGTCCACCTCGGCGGCCAGTGCCGGGGCGCGATCCAGGGCTTCCGGGTGACCGCAGGTGGCGAGCCAGTTCGCCAACATCAGGTGGCCGCCCTCGGTGAGCACCGACTCGGGGTGGAACTGGACCCCCTCGATCGGCAGGGTGCGGTGCCGCATCGCCATCACGATGCCGGACTCGGTCCAGCCGGTGACTTCCAGCTCGTCCGGCAGCGTCTCGCGCAGCACCGCCAGGGAGTGGTAGCGGGTTGCCGTGAACGGATCGGGCAGCCCGGCGAGAACTCCGCTGTTGTCGTGGTGGACCTGCGAGGTCTTGCCGTGCAGCAACTCCGGTGCCCGGGTGACTGTGGCACCGAACGCCTCGCCGATGGCCTGGTGCCCCAGGCAGACACCGAAGATCGGCAGTTTGCCGGCGTACTCGCGGATGACGTCCAGGCAGATGCCGGCGCGATCCGGGCTGCCGGGCCCCGGCGAGAGCAGCACACCGGCCTCACCGAGCCGGCCCACCTCGGCGAGGTCGATCTCGTCGTTACGCCGTACGTCGCACTCGACGCCGAGCTGGCCGAGGTACTGGACCAGGTTGAAGACGAACGAGTCGTAGTTGTCGATCACCAGGACGCGCATCGGCCTCACTCGTCCTCGTCGGGGGGTGGGGAGTTGTTCCGGTCGGTGTCGTACGGCAGATCGTGTTCGTCGCCGGCTGGTTCGTCGTCGGCCGGATCGGTGCCGGGCTCCACGTCACCGGGGGCGCCCGGCACCTCGGAGTCCTGCTGGGTGACCTGGACGTCCTCGCCGGTGAAGGGCAGCAGCGGTCCGGCCCAGGGGAAGACCACGTACCAGAGCAGCGCGACCACCGTGGTGGCGAGCAGCAGGCTGCCGATCAGCTTGCCGGGCAGCCCGAACGGCAGCTTGCGCCAGATCCACGCGTACATCAGGTCCCCAGCTCAGCCGGTCGTCCCTGGTCCTTCGACTGGGTACGCGTCAACTCCGCATGAATGATCAACCGCTCGTAGTTGTCGAACTTCGGGTTGCAGGTGGTCAGGGTGAGCATCCGCTTCGTCGGCTTGTCCCCCGGACGTCCGGGAACCGGGGCCACCACCTCGACCTGGTGCGGCTTGACGATCAGATTCTCGGTCACCTGGTAGACGTACCACTGGTCGCGGTCCTGGACGATGATCGGATCGCCCTTGCGAAGCTCGTCCAGACGCCAGAAGGTGGCCCGGTTGCGGTGCCCGGCGACGGAGAAGTTGCCCACCTGACCCGGCATGGCGCTCTCCGGGTAGTGGCCCGGGGCGTACCGGATGTCCTTCTGGGTCACGCCCTCGACCACGATCCATTCCTTGTCGAACTTCGGAATGAAGAGACCGGCGATGGGCTTGCCCTGCACCGGCGGCTTGGGTGAGGCGGAGGCGGAGGGAGTGGCCGAGGGGGCCACAGTCGGGTCGCCCTCGGGCCCCCAGGCCTGCGCCAACTGCTGGCTCAGTTCGTCCTGGTGAGCGTCGACGATCGCCGACTTGCCCCAGATCTCGTAGCCCGCGAAGAGCAGCACCACCAGGCCGAAGGTGATCAGCAGCTCACCGCCGAAGCGCAGACCGGTGCGTACGCGGGACCAGAAGGACGGGCGGGTCAGCTCCGAGTAGACGCTCTTGTAGCCCTCGCCCGTCTGCTCCGCCCGCAACTGCACCACCCGGTCGCCCCGGCGTGGCCTGGGCGGCTCGGCCGGCTGGTCGGCGCCGGCGGGCTCCTCGACCTTGGGCGCTCGGGGTACCGCACCCATCAGGGCGGTGGAATCCATCGCGGGCGGCGTGCCCGGCCGGACGCCGGCAACCGCCGGAATCAGGGCGGTGGCCGCCTCGTCGGCCCGCCCGTCGCCGCCCGGTCCGGTCTGCTGGTGCGGCCCGCTGCGGGCCGGCTGAGGGCCGGACGCTCCGAAACCAGCCGGTTGGCCGGACGCTGCGAAACCAGGCTGAGGGCCGGACGCTGCGAAGCCAGCCGGCGGGCCGGCCTGTGGCGCAGGGGCGGTCGAGTTCTGGCCAGGACGGCTCGGCTCCACCGGCCGGCCGCCGCCCGCAGCCGGGGGCGGTGCCGCGGCGGCGTCCCCGATCCTGGGCATCAGCGCGGTCGGACCATCGCCCGACCAACCACTCGAAGCTTGTCCGCTCGGCATCCCCTGCCCCGAGGTGGCACCCACCGGGGGCGCACCGGAAGCATGCGACGCCGTGAGTCCGTGCGACCGCACCGGCCCATGCGATGGCACAGGCCCTTGCGGTGCAGTGGGCCCTTGCGGTGCCGTCGGCCCCTGCGACCCGATGGGCCCCTGCGGTGCGGTGGGCGCTTGTCGCCCGTCGGGCCGGTACGGCGCGGTGGGCCACTGCTGCGCGCTCGGCGGCTGCGGTGCGGCCTGAGGGGACGGGCCGCTCTGGGGTCGCTGCGGCGTGAACGCGGCGCTCGCGGGCGGCTGGGGGGTGTCGGTCGGCCGACTCGGCTCGAACGCTCCTCGCCAGGGTGTCGGCCCGACGGGAATGTCCGGCTGACCCGACGGCAGCGGTACGCCGGTGTTCTGCAATGGGCCGTCGTTACGCGCCGGGACGGACGGGCGCGGCGGCACCGGCTCGGGCCAGGCGTTGGCCGGACGGGTGGGGGTCGGCTCGGCTCGGTCGACGCGAGGCAGGAAAGCGGTCGCCTCGTCGGCCTGGTCGCGGTGGCGACCGTCGGGACGCTCACTCATGACAGTGCTTCGACCCCGGCACCGTGCTGATGACTAGATGACGCATGACGGCCTCACTCTGGCACCGTTGCCGAGCGCAAGGTGGTGGAATCCTCGAATGCGGGCACGGTGACCGTGGAAGCATGCTCGGAGTAACCGAGTTGGTAGTTCTCCACCGCGTTCCTGAACCACCGGACTCCCTCGGAAGCGGCGAGGGCCGCTCGAAGCGCGCCGGGATCGCCAATTGCCACGATCTTGAAAGGTGGGGAGTACACCCGGCCGTGCAGCAGCAGGGTGTTACCCACGCAGCGTACCGCGCTGGTCGCCAGAACGCGGACATTCATGATTGACATGGCCTCGGCACCGCCGGCCCAGAGCGCGTTCACCACGGCCTGCACGTCGCCCTGGTGCACGACGAGATCGTCGTTGCTGGCCCCTTCGGGGAGCTTGCCGAGCTGCGGCGCGTCGTTGAGCTCGACCGTCAGCCCGGGACCGGTGAGGGCGGTGAAGCCGGCGACCGCGATGTTCTCCGCGGCCCGCTCCTGCTGCTCCTTGATCGGCGTGTCCGAGTCCGCGAGGTCGGTCGTACGGCTCTCGACCTCCCGGCGCAGCGTCGCCGCTCGCTCCTCGTTCGCGGCCACCCGCTCCCGGCGGTCCTCGATCAGTTCGGTGAGCTGAGGGCGGCGGTCTTCACGCAGGGCGGTGCCGCCGGCGGTGGTGGCCGTGGTCGTGAAGAGCAGGCCAGCGGCGGCGGCGATCAGCGGTACGCCGATCGACCAGCCAGGGCGTCGCCGCCGCCCGCGCCGCAGCAGGCCGGCGACGAGTCGCCGCAGGACCTTCTGCCACGAGGCTGCGCCGGACGTGTACTCCACGACCCGTTTTCCCCCTGTCTGCGGCCCCGACGACCGCATCCGTACGGTCCGGTGGCCCTCGTCCGTGGTCCGTTTCCCAGGTTGCCGGGCAACGGGCTGGCCCCCATTCGTGGATTGAGCGGGGCTTCCGGACTACGCTAGCTCTCGAACATTATTGGCCATGGACCGTCGCCCTCGCGCCCGGTTGCAGGCCGGACGAGGTCGTAACCCCTCTGGAGAGCGTCGTGCCCAAGTCTCAGGTCCGCAAGAAGAAGGTGTACACCCCGCCCACGGACGTCCGCCCGGCGGCGACAGCGGCGACGCGCAAGCCCAGCCCGATGTGGCTGCCGGTCACCGCGGTGTCGCTGATCGTGTTCGGCATCGGCTGGCTGGTGGTCTACTACCTCTCCGAGCAGGAGTACCCGGTCATGGAGCTGGGGTACTGGAACCTGGCGGTGGGTTTCGGCGCGATGGTCGGCTCGCTGATCCTGCTGTCGCGCTGGCGCTGATCCACAGCTCATCCGGCAGCGCCGGGTGAGTCGTCGAGGGCCCCGTCGCGCGGATGCTGTGGCTGCCTCCTAGGGTGGGCGCAGGGCGGCGCGGCCCAGGTGCGAGAAGACTCACGTTACTGCTGGGTAACCTTGCGCGTAGGCTGCACTGCATGACCGAGCGGGACGGTCATCGACCGGTCCGGTTCGAGGTGCGCGGCGGCTGAGGTCGCGTACGCACCTCAGACCCGGTCGCCGAGCCGCTCGCCAGGCAGCAGACCGGGAGGCCAACTCGATGGGCAGCGTCCAGATCGTCACCACGATCCTCGCGGCCGCCATCACCGCCGTTGCGGTGTGGCTTGCGGTGCGCGCGGTCATGCAGATGACGGCCGTGATCCGGCTGGGTCAGCCCGACCCGTCCCGGTTCGACGACAAGGCCAGCCGCACCAGAACGATGCTCGCGGAGACCGCCGGGCACACCCGGATGCTGCGCTGGAGCGTGGTCGGCGCGGCGCACTGGTTCGTGATGGTCGGCTTCATCGTGCTGTCGCTGCTGGTGCTCGAAGCGTACTTCGAGGTGGTGTCCCCGACCGGCGGGCTGCCGCTGATCGGCGGCTGGGCGCTCTACGGCCTCGTCACCGAGTGGATCGGCATCCTGGGCATCGTCGGCATCGTGGTGCTGATCGCGATCCGGCTCGCCAACCGGCCCACGAAGGCCGGTCGCCGCTCGCGGTTCACCGGGTCGACGATGTGGCAGGGCTACTTCGTCGAGGCGGTCGTCCTCGCCGTACTGATCATGGGTTTCCTGATCCGGGGCTTCAAGGTCGCCACCGACCACTTCGAGTACCCGACCTGGGCCACCCCGCTCAGCCACGCGGTCGGGTCGGCGCTGCCGGACTGGGAGTCCGGGGTCAGCGTCGCCGCCCTCATCAAGATCGCCATCTCGATGACCTGGCTCATCGTGATCTCGCTGAACGTGACGATGGGTGTGGCCTGGCACCGCTTCCTGGCCTTCCCCAACATCTTCTTCAAGCGCAAGCCGGGGGCGGCCGGCTCCGGCCTCGGCCCGCTGCGGCCGATGATGAGCGACGGCAAGCCGCTGGACTTCGAGGAGGCCGACCCCGAGAAGGACCAGTTCGGGGTGGCTCAGGTCGAGCAGTTCACCTGGAAGGGCCTGCTGGACTTCAGCACCTGCACGGAGTGCGGTCGGTGCCAGTCACAGTGCCCGGCCTGGAACACCGGCAAGCCGCTGTCGCCGAAGCTGCTCGTGCTCAGCCTGCGGGATCACGCGTACGCCAAGGCGCCCTACCTGCTGGCCGGCGGCGGCAAGGACCTCACCGGCGAGGAGAAGGCCACCGCCGCGCAGCTCGCCCACGTCGACGTGCTGGCGCTCGCCGAGGCGGAGAAGCCGCTGATCGGCGACGCCGAGGCCGGCGGCGTGATCGACCCGGACGTGCTCTGGTCGTGCACCACCTGCGGTGCCTGTGTCGAGCAGTGCCCGGTGGACATCGAGCATGTCGACCACATCGTCGACATGCGGCGTTACCAGGTGCTCATCGAGTCGAGCTTCCCCTCCGAGGCCGGCGTGATGCTGCGCAACCTGGAGAACAAGGGCAACCCCTGGGGTGCGCCGCAGAACACCCGGGAGGACTGGACCAAGGGCCTCGACTTCGAGGTGCCGCGGGTCGGCGAGGTCGACGACTTCGAGTACCTGTTCTGGGTGGGCTGCGCCGGTGCGTTCGAGGACCGGGCCAAGAAGACCACCCGCGCGGTGGCCACGCTGCTGAACGAGGCGGGCGTCTCCTTCGCCATCCTCGGTGAGGGCGAGACCTGCTCGGGTGACCCGGCCCGCCGCATCGGCAACGAGTTCGTCTTCCAGATGCTCGCCCAGCAGAACGTGGAGACCCTCAACGAGGCGTTCTCCGGCCGCGAGAAGGCCAAGCGGAAGATCGTCGCCACCTGCCCGCACTGCTTCAACACCCTGGGCAACGAGTACGGCCAGCTCGGCGGCGAGTTCGAGGTGGTGCACCACACCCAGTTGCTGGCGCATCTGGTCGCCACCGGCAAGCTCACCCCGGTACAGCCGGTCGACGGCGGTGTCACGTACCACGACCCGTGCTACCTCGGGCGGCACAACCGGGTCTTCACGCCGCCGCGTGAGGTGCTGGGCAGTGCGTTGGGGGCCGGCGAGATCACCGAGATGCCGCGCAACAGCGAGCGCTCCTTCTGCTGCGGCGCCGGTGGCGCGCGGATGTGGATGGAGGAGCGGATCGGCAAGCGGATCAATGTGGACCGGGTCGAGGAGGCCATGTCCACCGGGGCCAAGACCATCGCCGTCGGCTGTCCGTTCTGCTCGACGATGCTCACCGACGGAGTGAACGGCAAGGGCGCCGGCGAGCAGGTCGAGGTCGTCGATGTGGCGAGCGTCCTACTGCGGTCGGTCCGGCCCGAGCAGGCCCGGGGCGCCGAGGAGGGCGAGCCGGTCGGCAGCTGAGCAAGGCTTGAACACCTACGGGGTACGGCGGGCTCGCGTGGTCCGTCGTACCCCGTATTCACATTTACTGGTGTGACTATAACGAAATGATCGACACCCTTTGTGCGCAGCCGGTTGCGCAAACGTGAATCGGTCGTTGGTCGCCTTGATTCCGACCGTCGCCTTCCCTAATGTTGGGCACCGACCGCTGTAGGTCGTCTGTTCCGCCCCTCTACCGCCCGCGGGACACCCGGCGGTCGGTTGCAAAGGAGTCGCTGCCGGTGGCAACCATGCCCCTCCATCGTCACGTGCCCGGACGGTCGAGCCGTCCAGGTGGCCTGCGGAGAGCCGCTCACCGTCTGCTCGTCCTGGTGGCCGCCGCCGCAGTCGGCGCTGGCCTGCTCTCCGCCCCCGCGCACGCCGAGCCCTCGGTGGAGGAGATCGAGCGCCAGATCGACAAGCAGTGGCAGCAGCTTGAGCCCACCATCGAGCAGTACAACAAGGTGCGGTCGCAGCTGAAGGTCAACCGGAAGAAGTCGGCCGACCTGCAGAAGAAGATCCAGCCGCTGGCCCTGGAGGCCGAGCTGGCCATGAACCGGGTGGCGGACCTGGCCTCGCGGTACTACGTGAACGGGCCGTCCCAGGAAATCGGCGCGATGCTGCTGAACGCGAAGCCGGACCTGCTGGGCGAGCAGATGACCATGCTGGAGCGGCTGGCGGCGTACGAGCGCCAGCAGCTCGAGAGCGTGATGAAGGTCCGCAAGAAGTACGACACCCAGAAGGCCAAGCTCGACGCGCTGATCGCCGACCAGGAGGCGAAGGAAAAGCAGCTGGCGGCGAAGAAGAAGCAGATCGACGCCAAGATCAAGCAACTTGAGCGGTCGCTGCCGGTGACCACGGTGAAGACCACCAACTGCCCGACCATCAACGGGGTGGTCAGCGCGGCGGCCCGGACCGCCATCAAGGTCGCGTGTGCCCAGGTCGGCAAGCCGTACGTCTGGGGTGCCACCGGCCCGAACTCGTTCGACTGCTCCGGCCTGACCCAGTACGCGTACAAGGCCGCCGGCATCTACCTGACGCACTTCACCGGCGCGCAGTGGAACGAGGGCAAGGCGATTTCCAGGTCTGAGGCCCGCCCCGGCGATCTGGTCTTCTTCCGCAGTGACCTGAGTCACGTCGGCCTCTATCTGGGCAACAATTTGATGGTGCACGCACCCAGAGCAGGTAAACCGGTGAACGTCTCACCGATCACCACGATGCCGGTCGCCGGCTTCCGTCGACCCGGCTGAGCGAGCACACAGGAACATCACCAGGGCCCTCGGTCAAGCGACCGAGGGCCCTGTCCGTTGTCGGATTTGTGCACCGTGAGTGATGGCGTGGATGTGTTGCGTATCGACGGGGATCGTCCCTACGCTGGGCAATCGTCGGCCCGATGGCAGTTCCGTCCACCAGGGGCGGTGACGGTCCGACACCGCCGAGTCGCTTGCGCGAGCCGGGGACCCAGGTTCCCGGGGTGAATCCGCGATCATCGCGGTAGGGCGCTCCCTTCCCGCCCGAACCCGTCAGCTAACCCGGTAGGCGGTACGGGAAGAAGGAGTACGGAGCCCGGTGGCACACCATGCCCCGCGGCCACTGTCAGCACGGCCGGCACCGTCCGGCCCGACGACGGCTGCGCCGCGATCCCGCTGGTACCGCTGCACCACCGCACTCGCCGCTCTGTCCGCGACCGCCGTCATGCTGACCGGCGGCGCGACGGCGGCCCACGCCGAGCCGACGGTCGACGCCATCGAGCGCCAGATCGACGCGGACTGGAACCGGCTCGAACCACTCGTCGAACGCCACAACGCCACCCGGCAGGATCTCGCCGGCAAACGCCGGGAGGCCGACGCCCTGGCCGCTCGGATCGCACCGCTTGAGCAGCAGGTCGACGCGGCGATGACCCGGGTCGGCGCGCTGGCGGCGCGGGCGTACAAGGGCGGCACGGTCGGTGCCGTCAACGTCCTGCTGGGCAGCAGGTCGCCGGGCGAGGTCGTGGAGCAGATCGGCCTGCTCGACCGCTACGCCCACTTCCAGCAACAGGACGTACGCGAGGCCAGCGAACTGCGCGACGAACTCACCACCGCCAAGGCCGGGCTGGAACGCACCATCGACCAGTTGACCCGTACGGAGGCCGAGCTCGGGCAGAAGCGACGCCAGATCGACGCCGAGATCGACCGGTTGCAGCGGCTCCGGCTGCGGGCGTACGGCAACGGAGGCGGTGGCCCGCTGCGCCCGGCGCCCTGCCCGGCCGGCTATCCGGGCGGGCCGGCGGGGGTGGCGGTGAAGTTCGCCTGCGCCCAGATCGGCAAGCCGTACGTGTGGGGGGCCGAGGGACCGAACGCGTACGACTGCTCGGGTCTGATGCTTGCCGCCTGGGCGCGGGCCGGGGTGGCGCTACCGCACAACGCGGCCCGGCAGCGTCAGGTCACCGCGTCGGTCAGCCGCAGCGCGCTACGCCCGGGTGACCTGGTCTTCTACTACCGGGATCTGCACCACGTCGGCATGTACGTGGGCGACGGCTGGGTGGTGCACGCCTCCCGCGCCGGTCAGCCGGTGAAGATGAAACGGATGGACACCAGCCCCATCCACAGCTTCGGCCGACCCGGCTGAGGGGTGGTCCCGGCGTTGGCGTGGTCCTGCCGGAGGCGTGGGTCTGGTGTTGGTGTGGTCAGCGGGTTGGCCAGGTGCGCCAGTTCTGCCAGGCCCGGCTCGGCGTCGGCCCGCGCTGACCCTGGTAGCGGGAGCCGTAGACAGCCGAGCCGTACGGGTGCTCGGCGGGCGAGGAGAGCCGGAAGATGCAGAGCTGACCGATCTTCATGCCGGGCCAGAGGGTGATCGGCAGGTTCGCCACGTTGGACAACTCCAGCGTGACGTGCCCGGAGAAGCCGGGGTCGATGAAGCCGGCGGTGGAGTGGGTGAGCAGGCCGAGGCGCCCCAGGCTGGACTTGCCTTCGAGTCGGCCGGCCAACTGGTCGCCGAGGGAGATGACCTCCAGGGTGGAGGCGAGCACGAACTCGCCCGGGTGCAGCACGAAGGGCTCGCCGTCGGGCACCTCGACCGGCGAGGTCAGGTCGTCCTGCCGGGTCGCCGGGTCGATGTGGGTGTAGAGGTGGTTGTTGAAGACCCGGAACAGCTTGTCCAGGCGTACGTCGATGCTGGACGGCTGCACCAGCGTGGGCTCGAAGGGCTCCAGCGCGAGCGTGCCCGCCTTGATCTCGGAGACCAGGTCGCGGTCGGAGAGCAGCATCGCCACACCATACCGATATGGCTGAACTGCGTGTCGCGCTACCTGTCTAGAACGTATGTTCGATAAGATGTCGACATGGCTTCCTGGTCCGAATTCGCCGCTGACGAGCCTCGACTCGCCGACGAGATCCGCCTTCTCATGCAGCAGTACGGCCCGGGCTTCGGCTACCTGGCCACGGTCCGCGCCGACGGCGGGCCCCGGGTGCACCCGGTCTCCCCGGTGATCACCGACGACGGTCTCTACTGCTTCGTGGTCGACTCGCCGAAGCGGCGCGACCTGGAACGCGACGGCCGCTACGCTCTGCACTCCTTCCCGCCGGAGGAGAGCGACGACGAGGCCTACGTCGCCGGTCGGGCCTGGCCGGTCACCGACGACGCCACCGTGGCGCGCCTGGCGCTTGCCGCCCGAGCAGCGCCCCAGGTCGACTGGCGACTGTTCGAGTTCACGATCGAGGTCGCGATGCTCAGCCGCCGCGGCCACGCCAACTCCGACGTGCCGGGCGAGCACGGCGGGACGCCGGCCGTCCAGGTCTGGCTCGATCCGACAGCCACCGCCCCGCAGGCGCAGCGGCCCGCGTCGTTGGCGGCCCACTCCGCCCGCCGCGCCCGCTGCGCCGCCTGACACCAGCCGGTGCCGGCCCCGTCGAACGGGACCGGCACCGGAGACGGTACGCGCCGAAGGGCTCGCGTCAGGCGGCCCGGTAGGTGTTCCAGGCGCTGATCATGCGGCTGGCCTGGCCCGGAGTGAACTGGTACATGCAGGAGTCGTACGAGTAGTCCATGAAGTTGGTGATCGGGTCGAGGCCCGGGGCGGAGCAGGTGTCCCGACCGGTCGGGCAGCCGCTCGCCGGGGAAGCCTCAGCCGGGGTGTCCGACACCTGGTCACCCGAGCCGGAGCAGCCGCCCTGGAAGGTGTGGTACAGGTTCAGCCAGTGACCGACCTCGTGGGTGCCGGTGTCGCCCTGGTTGTAGTTGGTGGCGGTGCCGCCGGGCAGCGACTCGCTCAGCACCACGACGCCGTCCATGCTGTTCAGCGTGCGCTGCGGGAAGGTCGCCCAGCCGAGCAGGTTGTTGCTCAGCGCCCCCAGGTAGATGTTCAGCGTGTTCTTGCCGCCGACCCGCAGCTGGGTCTTCATCTGCCGCTCGGCGGTGGTGCCCTGCCGGATCGGGTACCAGGAGGTGTTGGTGACCCGGTTGATGCTCTGCAACTGGAAGGCGAAGGCGGTCGCCGCCCCACCGGTCGCGCCGCTGAACGCCTGGTTGAGCACGTTGATCTGCGATTGGATCATCGAGTCGGGGATGTTTCCGCCGGCGCGGGTGGTGTCCTTCCGGATCACGTGCACCACGACCGGGATGGTGACCGACGCGGCGGCGGCCTGGGTGCCGAGGGAACGCTGACCGACCCGCTTGGCCCGCTCCTGGAGCAGGTCGGCGAACTCGGCCTCCCGCTGGAGGACCTGGCTCTTGGTCAGCTCGTTCGGGTCGTGCACGAGGACGCCGCCACCGCGGACCCGGGCCGCGCTGCCGGTGGGTTCCGCGCACTCCTCGTCGGCGTGCGCATGCCCGTGCCCGGCGGCCAGCGCCGGGCTGGCGGAGATGGTGGCGGCCGGCAGCGCGCCCACCGTTACCAGGCCGAGCGCCATGACCAGTGACGTCGATGCGATGCCGGCGAGGCGCCGGTTCAGCAGGACGGGACGGAGTCCCATAAGCCCACCTCTTTCTGTCGACGCGACCGGGGGGTTGTGTCGCGCCGTGCGGAAAACGTGGGGCAGACGTTACAACCCATCGATAGATTTGAGAATGGGCATATGTTGCTGGGGTGAAACTTCTTGCCGGCCCATGGGGTGGCCCGCCGGTCGGATGGTGAGCGGGGTGCCTGGGTGCACGGGGGCAGTGACTCAGGTACAGTGGTCCCGCTTGCGGGTGTAGTTCAATGGCAGAACATCAGCTTCCCAAGCTGACAGTGCGGGTTCGATTCCCGTCACCCGCTCCACGCGAAAGGCCCTGATCAGGATGCGAGTCCCGGTCAGGGCCTTCAATGTTTCAAGGTCAACGATCATGCGGCGTGTCATTGGCGTGCCATTAGCTCACGTTGGGCGCTCAGGCCCGCTCGAAGCCCTGGAACACGCCGGAAGCGTCGACGGAGTCTGCGAAGTCGGCGAAGTCCATGTTCGCGATGGAGAGGTTGGCCGAGACCTCGGCGTACCAGCGGGGTGGTACCCGGAAGGTGCGGCCCGGCTCGTCGCACAGAGAGGCTGGACGGTCTACGCCTGCTTCAGATCGGGGTCGTGACGAGGAGGGCTCTGTGATGGCGCCAAAGCCACTGTAGGTACTGCTGCACTTCCTCCGGCGTGGCGACCCATCCGTTGTCCATGTAGTTGAGGATGCGTTTGATCTCGCCGGGTACGAGGTCGTAGGCCGTCGCTCCGGTTTCCGGGACGGGCGCATCAGGGGGAACGGCCACGGGTAGCGGGACCATCGGGAGGCGAAGTCCGCTCCTGGTGAATGCTCTGAGGACCGTGAGGTAGGCGCGGGCCAAGTGGTAGGGCGAGACGGCGAGCGCGAGGCTGGTGATACCGCGGGCGTGGACCTGGTCGACGATCCACGCAGCCTGCAAGCCGGTGTTGGGGGCTGGCTCGGCTTGGATGTATACCCCGTTGATGCGACGAAGGCCGAGGCTCCGTAGGTAGTCGAGCGTGATCTCGACGTAGGTCTCTTCATCCGGGTTCCCGTTCGCTACTAGAAGGTGGCGGAGCGTTGGGTTCGTCTCCCAGTTGCGGATCGCATGAGTGAGACGCCATTCTTCGCCCTGGCCGGTGGCTACCACGAGCGCGTCCACGTGGTCGGCCGCTGATTGGGGCAAGGTCAGGATCACTGTGAGGACTTTCATGACCTCCAGGAACTGATCGGCTGTGAACCCGGCTAGATCCTCTTCCGCCACAACCCGAGGCGTTGCCTTGTTGGGATTCACCGAGCCGCCCCGGCCGGGCCGTCGTGAAGGCCGATGCGCAAGACCAGGGACACCAGGTCGTCGGGTTGAGGTAGGGAGACCATGCATGCGATCTTTTCAGCCCTCATTGACTCCGTGGGCCCGCTGCTGCTGCGCGCCCTCGCCACCCCCACCCCCGAACTACCCGCACCACTTCGCAGACTGGCGGTGCCGTCACCACCCATCGCCGGCCGTCGAGGGAGCAACCCGGCGTGCCATTGGGCGAGGAGAGTAGGGGCCAATCGAGGCCACGGCAGACTGCCGAGACCTCGCTGTCAAGCTGGTGGCCTGCCGGAGATCGGCAATTCCCAAGCTGGCAGTGCGGGTTCGATTCCCGTCACCCGATCCACGGTCAAAGGCCCTGGTCAGGACGACAGTCCCAGCCAGGGCTTTCGATATTGCTGCGGCAAGCAGTGGCCAGTGGGCGAGCCTGCCCGACCGAGGAGACCCCACAACCGCAAGGGCGCGTGAGCCGCCAACAGTCAGGCACAATTCGGCCGTGACCATCACGATCACCAACTACCGGGACCTGTTCGCCAACATCCGCAAACGCCCCAGGATGTGGCTCATCCGAGAAGACTTCGCCAGCGTCGTGGCATTCGTCGAAGGGTGCAACCAGGCGACCGCACGGACCTTGCTGACTGGTTTCAGCCATGGCTGGTGGCTCAAGCCGGCTGCCTCAACAACCACGCCTGGTGGAGCATCATCGCTCACCTGACCGAACCCATCGGTCCCAAGAACGTCCGCGACATGGATCCGGACCTGGACGCCCGCACCGTCGAGAGCCTGTTCGACCTCCTCGACGAGTTCCTGGAGCTACGCGACGAGCATGACGGCATGAACCGCATCTTCGCTGCGCACGAGCAGTGGTACCGCCTCCGCGAACAGAACGGGTGCAGCGCCACCGACGCACCCACCTGCCCCACCGTCCGATGGCCCCGAGTCGCCAGCCGGATCAAGCCCAACACCCCCACCCTTGACAACAACCATTGAGGCTCGACCGGTAGGGCGCTCCGCCTCGTCGACCAGCGATGGAACACGAGCCAGTCGAGGTACAATTTCCTGTACTTATCGGAGGTGGTCATGCGGACCGTGAACTTCACCCAACTGCGCCAGAACCTGGCCGCCGAGCTCGACAGCGTCATCAACGACGCCGAGGAAGTGGTGGTGACCCGGTCGGGTCACGAACCGGTGGTCATCGTCCCGCTTGCGGAGTACGAGGCGATGAAGGAGACCGAGTACCTCCTTCGCAACCCGGCCAACGCCGCAGCCCTGCGCCGCTCGATCGCCGAGCTTGAGCAGGGTGACGCGGCCGAGCGGGACCTGATCGACCCGGCCACCGTGCGGGACGTCGCGTGAGGCTGGTCTTCACCGCGACAGCCTGGAGCCAGTACCTCAGTCACACCGACCGTAAACTGGTCAAACGCATCAACGACCTCATCACGGACATCATGCGCAACGGATACGAGGGCATCGGCAAGCCGGAACCCCTGCGGGGAGAGCTGTCCGGCTTCTGGTCCCGCCGAATCGACCGCGAACACCGGCTGGTCTACCGGATCACCAAGGACGACGTTGAGATCATCGCCTGCCGGTACCACTACGGCGACCGATAGCGGATCACTCCAGAGCCGCGATCGGACCACAGCACCGTCCACGGTCGGCTGTGAGGGGTTATGGGGTGGCCTGCCTGTCGGTAGCGTGGTGATTGCGGCCGATGGGTCGGTGGTCTTCGCCGCGCTACGCGAGGAGGTTCCGGGTGGATTCCTTGCCGGAGTTGACGTTCGGGCAGCGGTTGAAGGTCTACCGGGAGCGGTCCGGGAAGACTCGTGCGGTGCTCGGTGGGTTGGTGGGGCGTAGCGCCGAGTGGGTCAAGGCGGTGGAGACGGATCGGATTCTGCCGCCGCGCATTCACATGCTGGATCGGATCGCGCGTGCCCTGAAGATCGACGTGTCGGTGTTGGCCGTGGAGCTGGGTGATCGGTCGGCGGCTGTCAACGGGCCGGAGCATCCGGCGCTGGCGTCGGTTCGGGATGCCGTGAACCGCATCCCGCTTTCCGGTGACACCCCGGCGGAGTCGTTGGCCGGTCTGAGGGAGCGGCTTGCGGTGGCGTGGCGGGCGAGGCATCAGGCGTCGGATCACCGTACGGTGCTGGGCGGGTTGCTGCCGGGGTTGCTGCGCGACGGGCAGCGGGCCGTGTTGGCGTACGAGGGTGACCAGCGGCGGCAGGCACAGGCCCTGTTGGCGGAGATGCTCGGCCTGGCACAGATGTTCATCGCGTACCAGCCCGCTGCCGAGCTGCTCTGGCGGGTGGCGGATCGGGCGATGGTGGCGGCGCAGGAGTCCGGTGATCCGGAGGCGCTCGCGTGTGCGGGGTGGTTCCTGTGTCAGGTGCATCGGGACGCCGGGGATTGGGACACCGCAATGGCGGTGACGCTGGATGTGCTGTCGGCGCTGGAGCCGCGGGCAGCCGACGGGAGCACGAATCTGCTGGCCTTGTGGGGTGCGCTGAACTTCGAAGCCGCGTACACCGTTGCTCGTGCCGGTGAGGAAGGGCGAGCCTGGCGGTACTGGGACCGTGCGGACCAGGTGGCACAGCGCCTGCCGAAGGGCTTCTACCAGCCGCAGACGTCGTTCTCCCAGGTCATCATGGGTGCTCATGCGGTGACCGTGGCGGTGGAGCTGCAGAAATCCGGCGAGGCGGTGCGGCAGGCCCGTCGTCATGATGCGGCGGCGATCCCGTCGCGGCCGCGACGGGCACGCCATCTCATCGAGGTCGCGCGGGCGCACTACGGCAAGGACGACAAGGAAGCGACCGTGGCGACGCTGCGGAAGGCGTACGAGTCGGCTCCGGAGACGATCCGCTTCAACGGGTACGCCCGCCAGATCACCTTGGACCTGCTCGACGGGCCGCGTTCCATCCGAGACGATGCCCGTGACCTCGCGCTCAAGGTCGGGCTCGTGCCGTGATCCAGGGGTAGGAACCTTACCCATTCCGCCTCGCCACCAGCCGTAGCTTTCCGCTCACGGGATGCGGCGGGCGGTGCGATCAACGCCTGGCCGCCGCGTCCCCCGCAATCAGAGGGTGGCGGCAACAGTGCCCTCGTGATCGGCGAGGGAGGTTACGTGCGGCGCGTCTCGTACGACGAGTATCTCTCCGCTACCGCGTTGACGTTCGCGCGGCGGCATCGGCCGGTGTGGTGTTGGCAGCGCTGGCGGCGTGTCTGCCGATGCGGTGCCGACCTGCCCTGTCGTGCCCGGCATCGGATCCCGATCAACCGTGGCCACTGGCCGCAGGAGAGCGAGCAGTGACCGGCGGGCCGGAGCGCATGATTCTCGCCGTACACGTCCGAGGGCTCGACGGTATGTGTGCGGGTTGCCGGGTGTGGTGGGCGCGGCTGGTGCCGTACCCGTGCTGGCAGGTGGAATGGGCGACGAGCCGGCAGGCCCGCGCGAGCGTGGCCCGGTTCCTGGGGGGCGTGCGGTGAGCACGCACGGTCCGGTGTTGCCGATCTGGAGCTGTGGTGGCTGTGACCTGCCTTGGGCGCCGGCTGGGGCGCTGCATCGACGCTTCATCGGCTGGGCCAGGCAACCATCAGAAGGACGGTAACCGGACCAGAACACATCGGGGCGAGACGAGCGCCGTCGACCACGGAACTTCGTAGGTGGCCGACTGTCGATACGCTGCTGGCCGTGGGAGCGATCAAGCCGTGGCAACTGTTCATTCTCAGCCTGTGCTGTCTGGTGCCGCTCGCCGCGGCGGCCGTCGCTGGCCTCTGGATGGCGCGACGGAACCGCAAGTAGGGACCGAGGTCTCCGACGCGATGGTGCCGCGCCCGATGACCGGGATCGCCGTACCCTGGTGATCATGCGGATTGGCATCGTGATTCTGCCCGACCAGCGCTGGTCGGTGGCCCGGCACCGCTGGCAGCAGGTCGACGAGTGGGGGTTCGACCACGCCTGGACGTACGACCACCTGGGCTGGCGGGATCTGGTGGACGGGCCCTGGTTCGACTCGATGGCCACGCTGACCGCCGCCGCGACGGTGACCTCCCGGATCCGGCTCGGGACGCTTGTCGCCTCGCCCAACTTCCGGCATCCGGCGGCGTTCGCCCGGCAGGTGACGGCGCTCGACGACGTCTCCGACGGTCGGGTGCTGCTCGGGCTCGGCGCGGGTGGCATCGGCTTCGACTCGGCGGTGCTCGGTGGCGAGACGCTGCCGCCGCGGCAGCGGGTGGACCGGTTCGCCGAGTTCACCGAGCTGCTCGACGCGATCCTGCGCGAGGACGGTACGACGTGGCGCGGCGACTGGTTCGCGGCTGTCGACGCGCGCAACAACCCCGGGTGTGTGCAGCAGCCACGGGTGCCGTTCGTGGTCGCTGCGAACGGGCCGCGTTCGATGCGGCTCGCCGCCCGGTACGGCCAGGGCTGGGTGACCATCGGCGTCGGTGGCGACGACCTCGACACCTGGTGGGCGGGGGTGGCCGAGACGGTGGCCAGGTTCGACTCGGTGTTGGCGGCACAGGGACGTGACCCGGACGCGCTGGACCGCTATCTCTCGTTGGACGCGGCTCCGGTCTTCTCGTTGAGCAGTGCCCAGTTCTTCGCCGACCAGGTCGGGCGGGCGGCCGAGTTGGGCTTCACCGACGTGATCACGCACTGGCCCCGGGAGAGCAGTTGGTACGCCGGTGACGAGGCGGTCCTGGCCGACGTCGCCACCCGCCTCCTGCCGCAGCTGAGAGGCTGAGGACGCCGGGGTCAGGTGCTCAGGTCGCCGGTGGCGATGCCGCCTTCGCCGGCGCTGACCAGGCGGAAACGGAGGCAGACGATCTGGGTGTCGTCGGTGACCGGGGTGCCGATACGGGCCCAGTAGGCGGCGTGGCCGGCCCGCCACTCCTCGATCGAACGGTCGCCCTCACCCTCGGCGCGGGCGAAGTCCCACGGCACCTCGGCGAAGCGGTACATCTGCACATCGGTCACCTCGACGACGCCCACCAGCGCGTCGTGGTCGTCGACGAGGGCCAGCCGCTCACCTACGTGTTCCAGTTCCTCGCCGTCCTCGGCGTACTCGTCGAGCAGGCCGGCGGTTGCGGTCTTCACCCCGTTGAGCACCAGCGTGTTGAGGTGGGTTCGCAGCTCGCCGGGGGTACCGAGAGCGAGGGCGCGCAGGTCGCCGATCCGTGGCCACATCCTGCCGAGGGTACCGGCCGACCAGCCGGTGGGCGCCCGGTGACGCTTCGGCCATGCCGCTGCGGCTTTTCTGGCGGTACGGTCGATGCCCGACAAGAAGGAGATGTCCATGGCGGACCGACGTGCGGTGCTCATTCCGGGGCGTGGCTACGACACCCGGTACCCACTGTTCCTCTATCTGGGTGAGGCGCTGCGGCGGGCCGGTTTCGGGCTGCACGGAATCTCCTGGCAGGTGCCGGAGGACTTCGACGTGGACACCATCGGCAGGTGGGTGTGCGACCAGGTCGCTCCGTCCCTGAATGAACGCACGGACCTGCTGGTCGGCAAGTCGCTCGGCACGCTGGCCGCGCCGCTGGCCGCCGCGCGCGGGTTGCCCGCCGTCTGGCTCACCCCGCTGCTGCACCGGGCGGAGCTGGTCGACGCGCTGCGCCGGGCCACCGCCCCGTTCATCCTGGTCGGGGGTACGGCCGACTCGTCCTGGGACAGCGCGACCGCCCGGCGGCTGACCCCGCACGTGCTGGAGATCCCGGCCGCCGATCACGCGTTGATGGTGCCGGGGCCGCTGGCCCACTCGGCCGAGGCGCTCGGCCGGGTCTGCACCGTGGTCGAGGGCTTCGTCCGCGTCCGCTGAGCTGAGCTGCGTGCGCGGCGCGGCTGCGTGCGCGGTGCGGGTGTGGGCGCGGTGCGGGCGTGGGCGCGGTGCGGCTGCGTGCGCGGCGCTGGTGTGGGCGCGGCGCGGCTGTTAACAAGGGGCCCTTGCTCTACCTGAGGCGTTAATAAGGTGCCCTTCCTTTCACGTGGGCAGGGTGGTGAGGGCGTGGATGCGGAGGGTGGTCGCTACGGACGGGGGGCAGTCGACGACCACGGCGGAGGTGCCCACCGGTTCCGCGCCGAGGCTGGCGCAGATGTCGTAGAGTGCCTGGACCTGGGCGGCGGTGGCGACCCAGTCGTCCACCACCAGCACCCGGTCGCCGGCGCTCAGGTGTCGGCTCTGCACCGCCAGGTCGACGCGCCGACCACGGAAGTCGGACGGGCTCTGCGCCCAGGTCAGTGGCCCGGCGGGCAGCCGTCCGTCGCCCGGCTTGTGGGCCGGCACGAAGCCGACGCCGAGCGCGGTGGCGGCCAGCGGGCCGAGTAGGAACCCGGTGACCGCCGGTGCCACGACCACTGTGGGTCGGGCCGCCCGGAACGGTGCGACAAGTGCCGGGCCCAACTCGGCGAGGACGGTCGGGTCCCGCCACCAGCCGGAGATGTCGCTGACCAGGTGGCTCGCGTCCGGGCCCGGGTCGACCCAACGGAACAACTCGACGAGACGCTTGCTGAGCTCGGCGGACATCCTCCTATGGTGCGCCGGGACGTCGGCGGGCACCGGGCCGCCCGGCCGATCGCGGGTCGGATGATCGGCTTCAGGTATCGCCGCAATTCCGGCCATACCACCATGATCACGTTGACTTCGGAAGTGCTTCTCTCGTTATGGTCCGACCCGATTTGATCTGTTGAGGAAAGGACCGGGCCGGTGACTGGTAGGCACACCCGTACCCGCAGGATCAGTTCGCCGGCCGGCATCGCGGCCAGCGCGGCGGTGGCCGTCGCGCTCGCCGTCGGTGGCACCGTCGGCGCCGTACAGTTGACCGCCGGGTCGGAGCCGGTCCGGCCGGTGGCGATCGACTTCTCGCCCAGCTCCGCCACGCCTGACCTGGCCAGCGGCTCGCCGAGCGCCAGCGCCTCGCCGAGCGCGACCGCGAGCCCGACGCCGACCCGTACCGCGCAGGCGCCGTCGCGCAGCAAGCCGCGTACGCCCAGCGCCAAGCCGACGCCGAGCACGAAGCCGACGCCCACCGCGAAGAAGACGACGGCGCGACCGGTGGTGGAGACCGGCTCGTGCGGCGCGTCGTTCTACTGGCAGGGTCAGATGACCGCCAACGGCGAGACGTTCAACCCGGAGGACATGACGGCCGCGCACAAGACGCTGCCGTTCAACTCCAAGGTCCGGGTGACCAATCCGGCCAACGGCAAGTCGATCACCGTCCGGATCAACGACCGGGGGCCGTTCATCGACGGCCGTTGCCTGGACCTGTCCCGGGCGGCGTTCGCCGAGATCGCCTCGCTCGACCTGGGCCACATCGAGGTCCGGTACGAGGTGCTCGGCTGAGCCGGTGCCGGCCGGCGATCGGCTCTGGCCCACGATCCTGGTGGTCAGAGTCCGCTCGTACGACGGGTCAGGTTCGTGCTTTCGTTCACATCCATCAGGCATGCTGTCGGACGTACGCACGCGACTCCTCCAGCCGGGCCGTAGCCCGCTGAGCCCCGGATCCCGCGCCGGCCTCGGCGCGGCCCTCGTTCTGCTCGCAACCGTCTCGGCGGTGGAGCTGGCCGACGGCCACGCCGCGAACTACATCGCGTTGATGGTGGCCGCTCCCTTCCTGGCCGCCGCGTTGGCGTCCTGGCGGGTGGTGCTCGGTGTGGGGGCGGCGGCCTCCCTGCTCGGGGCCGGCTTCGCGCTGGCCGAGCGGATGCTGTCGTTGTCCACCGCGGTCGCCGTGGCGGGCATCGTGCTGGGCACCGGCATCGCTGCGGCGGTGGCGTCGGTACGGGAGCGGCAGGCCAAGCAGATCGCCGAGTTGTCCAAGCTCGCGGCGGTCGCCCAGCAGGCGGTGCTGCGCCCGCTCGGGCCTCGGGTGGGCGCCCTGTCGGTGGCCGGGCGGTACATCTCCTCCACCGCGCGGGCGGAGATCGGTGGCGACCTGTACGAGGCGATCGAGACCCCGTACGGCGTACGCATGATCATCGGAGACGTACGCGGCAAGGGGCTGGAGGCGGTCCGGCTGGCCAGCATCGTGCTCGGCTCGTACCGGCACGTGGCCTACGAGCGGGCCGACCTGCGGGCCGTGGTGGCGGACCTGGACCGCGCGGTGGCCCGCAACGTCGGCGACGAGGACTTCGTCACCGCGGCGCTTGTCGAGGAGCGTGGCGGCACGCTGACCATCGTGAACTGCGGGCATCCGGCTCCGCTGCTGCTGCGTGGTGGTGCGGTGATCCCGCTGGAGCCGCCCGCTCCCGCGCCGCCGCTGGGTTTCATGCCGGTGGTCCGTCCCCGGGTGGAGCGGTTGGAGCCGGGCGATCGCCTGCTGCTGTTCACCGACGGTCTCGGCGAGGCACGTCGGGACGGCGAGTTCTTCCCGACTGCGGACCGGGCCTGGCGGTTGCTCGGGCACGGCACGGTCGCCGACGGTCTGGCGTCGCTGGAGACCGCGCTGAAGGAGTGGGTGCACGGGCGGCTCGACGACGACATCGCGCTGGTGTTGATGGAGTACACGGGCACCGCGAGCGGTGTGACAGCGGTGGTGCCGAGCTGGGAGGTCGGCGCGACCGAGGGCTGAGGCGCCGGCCATGTTCGATCGTGTGTAATTGCCGTCACTTCGGCGAGCGACTTGTCGCTGTCTACCCGTGAGTAATACAGTCGGGGTTACTGATCGGTAACACCTGTCCGGAAGCGGGGCCAGCGGCATGACCCACTACAAGAGCAACCTTCGGGACCTCGAGTTCAACCTGTTCGAGGTGTTCGGGGCGGACCGGGCGTTCGGCCAGGAGCCGTACACCGACCTCGACGTCGACACGGCGCGGACCTTCCTCGCCGAGATGGACCGCCTGGCACGCGAGGACCTGGCCGCCAGCTACACCGACAGCGACCGCAACCCACCGGTCTTCGACCCGGCCACGCACACCGCGCCGCTGCCGGAGTCGTTCAAGAAGTCGTACCAGGCGTTCATGGACTCCGAGTTCTGGCGGCTGGACCTCCCCGCGGAGCTGGACGGCAGCAACGCACCCCGGATGCTGTGGTGGGCCCTCGCCGAGCTGGTGCTCGGCTCGAACGCCCCGATCTGGATGTACGCCTCCGGCCCGTCCTTCGCGCACGTGCTGCGCGTCGAGGGCACCGAGCGGCAGAAGAAGTGGGCCAAGCTCTTCGTCGACAAGCAGTGGGGCTCGACGATGGTGCTCACCGAGCCGGACGCCGGCTCGGACGTGGGCGCCGGCCGGGCCCGCGCCATCCCGCAGCCGGACGGCTCGTGGCACATCGAGGGCGTGAAGCGCTTCATCACCTCCGGTGAGCACGACCTCAGCGACAACATCGTCCACTACGTGCTGGCCCGCCCGGTCGGCGTGGAGGGCGTGGGCGGCCCGGGCACCAAGGGTCTGTCGCTGTTCGTCGTGCCGAAGTACCACTTCGACGAGGAGACCGGCGAGCTGGGCGAGCGCAACGGCGTCTACGCCACCAACGTCGAGCACAAGATGGGCTTGAAGGTCTCCAACACCTGCGAGCTGACCTTCGGCGAGCACGGCGTGCCCGCCAAGGGTTGGCTGATGGGCGACAAGCACGACGGCATCCGGCAGATGTTCATGATCATCGAGTACGCCCGAATGCTCGTCGGCACCAAGGCGATCGCCACCCTCTCCACCGGCTACCTGAACGCCCTGGAGTACGCCAAGAACCGGGTGCAGGGCGCCGACCTGCTCCAGTCGACCGACAAGACCGCCCCCCGGGTGACCATCACCCACCACCCCGACGTACGGCGCTCGCTGCTGCTGCAGAAGTCGTACGCCGAGGGTCTGCGGGCCCTGGTCTGCTACACCGCCTCCTGGCAGGACAAGGTCGCCATCGCCGAGGCGGCCGGTGACGAGAAGGCCACCAAGCTGGCCAAGCGGGTCAACGACCTGCTGCTGCCGCTGGTCAAGGGCGTCGGCTCGGAGCGGGCGTACGAGCTGCTCGGGCACGAGTCCCTGCAGACCTTCGGTGGCTCCGGCTTCCTCCAGGACTACCCCCTGGAGCAGTACGTCCGGGACGCCAAGATCGACACCCTGTACGAGGGCACCACGGCGATCCAGAGCCTCGACCTGATCTTCCGGAAGATCGTGCGGGACAACGGCAAGGCCCTGATGGCGGTGGCCGCCGAGATCCAGGAGTTCATCACCAGCGAGGGCGGCAACGGCCAGCTCAAGCAGGAGCGCCAGGCGCTCGGCAAGGCGCTGGCCGAGATCCAGACCATCCTCGGCGTGCTGACCGGCTGGCTGGGCGAGGCACAGGGCGGCGACACCCGCGCGCTCTACAAGGTCGGGCTCGCCAGCCGGCGGTTCCTGCTGGCGATCGGTGACCTGGTGGTCGGCTGGCTGCTGCAGAAGCAGGCGGACGTGGCGCTGAAGGCGCTGGCCGGTGAGGTCTCGGCGGCGGACAAGGCGTTCTACACCGGCAAGGTGGCTGCTGCCCGGTTCTTCTCCCGCGAGGTGCTGCCGCGCATCGGCGCCGACCGGCGCATCATCGAGGGCACCGACCTGGAGATCATGGACCTCCCGGAGGAGATCTTCTGATTTGCCGATAGCGGCTCCGGACGGCCGGTGGGCGTACTGCCCGCCGGCCGTCGGCGTGTTCGCCCAGCGCGGCGCGGGTAACCCCGGCTCGGACGGGTAACCGTCGCGGGCCAGTCAACGTACGCCCAGAAGCAACCGCACGGGGGAGTGCCGCGCACATGGGCATTGGTAGTGGGATCTTCCTGATCGCCATCGGTGCGATCCTGACCTTCGCCATCCGGGCAAACGTCTGGTGGGTCGACCTACGCGCGGTCGGTTGGGTTTTCATCCTGGCCGGCCTGGGCGTCCTGCTCACCACGCTCTGGTTCTGGCAGGATCGCCGAAAGCGGGCGAGGACGCTGATCGTGGAGGAGAACCGGCTGTCTCATCCGACCGCGATGATGCCGCCACCTCCCGATCCGCCGCCGCCCACCGCACCACCGAGCTGAGGCACCACACGCGCTGAGTCAGCAGGGCCACCGGCCCGCTGGCTCGGCGCGTCCGTTTTCAGCCTCTTTCAGCCTCGGGCGGTGTGCCGGGCGCTGATCGCGGCCGTACCGCGAGCCAGGTCCGCCCACGGCAGCGTGCTCCGATGCACCACCAGGTCGCTTGTGCGCAGCCCGTCCGGGTCGGCCTGCGGTGGGTCGAGGAACTCCGACAGCAGCGAGATGCCCGGGTTGTGGGCGATCAGCAGGACCGTGCCGACCGTCGGCTCGACCCGTCGTACCAGGGTCAGCAGATCGTCCGGATGTGCCTCGTACGCATCCGGCTCGTAACGGACTTCCGGCACCGGACCGGCCGGGCCACCCTCCGGGGGTGACCCGGTCATGCCCATCTCCACGCCGTGCCAGGTCTGTCGGGTCCGCAGCGCCGCCGAGCAGAGCACCACCTCGGGCAGCAGCCCGCACCGGGCCAGCCAGGCACCGGCTGCGGCGGCGTCGGCTCGCCCCCGCGCCGACAGCGGGCGCTCGACGTCGAGACCGTCCGCCGTGGGTGGTTCCGCCCTGGCATGCCGCAGCAGCACGAGCGTCCGTTCCTGCACCGCGCCGTCCCTCATGTCACCAGCTTGCCCGATTGGCGATCTCCGTGCCGGGGTAAGTCCAGGCATGCCGCAACCTCATCGATGGCCGCGGCGAAGTGGAATGCAGCTTCGATAGCCGAGGAGACGAGAGATGGGCATCGGTGGCAGTATCTTCCTGATCGCGCTCGGCGCGATCTTCGCGTTCGCCGTGGAGGCGGATCTCGGCTGGCTCAACCTGAGCGTCGTCGGCTGGGTGCTGATGCTCACCGGGGTTGCCGGCCTGCTCGTGACGCTCTACTTCTGGAACTCGCGCCGACGGACCGTGGTCACCCCGGTCCGTCAGGAGCGGGTCGTCGCCGACCGGGCCGTACCGGTCCAGGACGACCGGGTGGTGCAGGAGTACCGCGAGGTGCGCCGGCCCGGCCCCACTGTCTGATCCGCGTACGCAACCCGAGGGTCGGTGGGTTCGCCCACCGACCCCCCGTGGCGTGCGGTCAGGCGAAGAGGGCGAAGTAGATGGCGATGTGGTGACAAATCGCCGCGACGAGGGTGCAGGCGTGGAAGAACTCGTGATGCCCGAACACGGTGGGCCACGGGTTCGGCCGGCGTAGCGCGTAGAAGACCGCGCCGACGGTGTAGATCGCGCCACCGACGCTGAGCAGTACCAACGCGGTGACGCCGCCCTGGTGCAGGATGTCCGGCAGAATCGCCACCGCCACCCAGCCGAGCGCCAGGTAGAGCGGTGCGGAGACCCACCGCGAGACGTGCGGCCAGATCATCTTGAGGGCCACGCCGGCCAGCGCGCCGCCCCAGACCACCGCCAGCATGGTCACGGTGGCGCGGTTGTCGAGCAGCAGCAGACAGAACGGCGTGTACGTGCCGGCGATGAACAGGAAGATCATCGAGTGGTCCATCCGCCGCATCACCTGGAAGCCGCGGGCGGACCAGACGCGACGGTGGTAGAGCGCGCTGGTGCCGAAGAGGCCGCAGACGGTGAAGCTGTAGACCGCGCAACTGATCAGGGGTGTCCAGCCGGGCCGGGCGGCGGCGATCGAACAGAGCACAATGCCACAGACCACGGCGACGAAGAACGCGTACGTGTGCAGCCAGCCGCGCATCCGGGGTTTCCCGATGTCGACCGGCTTGAGCCGGGACGGTGCTGAGGTCGTCACATCACCAGGTTACGGCAGCGTAGGTTACTTTCGGGTAGTGCAACGGGTCACGCTTGCGGACGGCCGGATGACGCGTCCGGGTGCCCCGGTCCGGAAGGATAGTGGCATGCGGATCAGACGCGTCGGCGGGCACGCCCTGCTCCTCGACTTCGCCGCACCCACCGACTCTGAGCCCGACAGCCCCGACGCGCTCACCCCGGCCGAGCCGGTGGACCCCGCCCTGGTGGAGGGGTGGCGGGCCGAGCTGTGGCGTCGTCGGGAGCGCGCCGAACTGGTGGCCACCGAGATCGTTCCGGCAGCGGCCACCGTGCTGCTCGACGGCGTACCGGACCCGACGGCCACCGCCGCGGCGATCAGGACGTGGACCCCGACGCGGCCGCTCACCACGTCGGCCGCCGTCGAACCGGTCGAGGTGCCGGTGACGTACGACGGGGAGGATCTGCCCCGGGTGGCGGCACACTGGCACACGGACGTGCCGTCCGTGGTGCGCCGCATCGCGCAGACCGAATTCCGGGTGGCCTTCTGCGGCTTCGCACCCGGCTTCGGCTACCTGACCGGGCTCCCCGCCGAACTGGCGGTGCCCCGGCTGCCCTCGCCGCGACCCTGGGTGCCGGCCGGTTCGGTGGCGCTTGCCGGCCCGTACGCCGGGATCTACCCCACCGCCTCGCCCGGCGGCTGGCTGCTGGTGGGGCGTACCACGCTGGCCCTGTTCGACGTGCGCGCCGACCCGCCGGCCCGGCTCACCCCCGGCACCCCGGTGCGCCTGCTGCCGACATGAGCGAGATCGAGGTGCTGACCGCCGGGGCGTTGACCACCGTGCAGGATCTGGGCCGCCCCGGCTGGGCGCACCTCGGGGTCCCCCGCTCGGGCGCGCTCGACCCGGACGCGTTACGGCTGGCCAACCGGCTGGTCGGCAACCCGGAACCGACGGCCGGTCTGGAGATCACCATGACCGGCTGCGAACTTCGCCTCACCCGGGCCGGCACCGTTGCCGTCGTGGGGGCCGAGGTCGACGTGCGGGTCGGCGACCGGCCCGGCGACACCGGTCGCCCGTTGGCCGTACCGGCGGGGGCGGTGTTGCGGATCGGCCCCGCCCGACGGGGTCTGCGCTGCTGGCTGGCGGTGGCCGGCGGCATCGCCGTGGAGCCGGTGCTGGGCAGCCGGGCCACCGACACCCTCGCCGGACTCGGACCGGCGCCACTGCGCGACGGCGACCGGCTGCCGGTGGGCGTCCCGGTCGGCCCACCCGCCCCGGTCGACGTCACCGTGCCGACGGCGTACCCGCAGGAACTGCACCTGACCGCCCGGCTCGGGCCGCGACACGACTGGTTCGACGCCGTGGCGCTGGACCGGCTGTACGGCACGGCGTACACGGTGAGTCCGTTGAGCAACCGGGTCGGCGCGCGACTGACCGGCGCACCGCTGCCCCGCGCGGTGCCCGGGGAACTGCCCAGCGAGGGTGTCGTCCTCGGCGCGGTCCAGGTGCCGGCGGACGGCCAGCCGTTGATCTTCCTCGCCGACCATCCCACCACCGGCGGATATCCCGTCATCGCCGTGGTGGACGACGTGACCCCGCTCGCCCAGGCCAGACCAGGCACTACCGTCAGGTTCCATGGACCTCAACGCTGATCTCGGTGAAGGCTTCGGTGTCTGGCAACTCGGCGACGACGAGGCACTGCTGGACCTGGTCACCTCGGCCAACGTGGCCTGCGGCTTCCACGCCGGCGACCCGGTGACGATGCGCCGGGTCTGCGCCGCCGCAGCCGAACGCCGGGTCGCCGTCGGCGCCCAGGTCGGCTACCGCGACCTGGCCGGCTTCGGCCGTCGACACATCGCGTACGAGTTCGCGGAACTGCGTGACGAGGTCCTGTACCAGCTCGGGGCGCTCGACGCCTTCTGTCGCGCGTACCGCACCCGGGTCCGCTACCTGAAGCCGCACGGCGCGCTCTACCACGCGGCGGCCCGTGACGAGACCCAGGCGGCGGCGGTGGTCGCCGCCGTCAACGACTACGACCCGGAACTGCCCCTGCTCTGCCTGCCCGGTTCGGTGCTGGCCCAACTCGCCCAGGGCGCGGGACTGAGGGTGGTCGCCGAGGGCTTCGCCGACCGCAACTACCTGCCCAACGGCCAACTGGTGCCGCGTACCTCGCCCGACGCGCTGGTCACCGATCCGCACGAGGTGGCCCGCCGGGCCGTACGGATGGCCACCGAGCAGACGGTGGTGGCCATCGACGGCAGCGTTTTCCCGTGCGTCGTCGACTCGATCTGCCTGCACGGCGACAGCCCCGGCGCGGTGGCCGCCGCGGAACTCGTCCGCGCCGCCCTCATCGACGCCGGCGCCACCCCCACCCCCTTCACCTGAGGTGAAAGGAAGGGCACCTTGTTAACGCCTGCGGTAGAGGAGGGGCCCCCTCTTAACACAATCCGCCCGATGCCCGCGTCAGCCGGCGTCGAGGCCGCGTAGCACCAGCGGAAGGCGGGTCGCGCTGCCGGTGGCGACGCGTACCGGGATGCCCCAGTCCTGTCGGGTCAGGTGGCACGCCGCGTGCTCGACGTCGGCGTCGCAGGTGGCCGCCTGGGCGGTCACCTGGAGCACGCCCTCGGTCACCGAGTCGGAGAGCACCAGTCGGCGGGACAGTTCGGTGCTGGTGCCGGCCCCCTCGACCAGCAACTCCGGCGGGGACGCGGACACCATCACCCGGGTCGACGGGCCGTACGTCTCGTCGAGCTTCTGCCCGGGCGCCGGGGTGAAGATCACGTCCAGCGTCACCTCACCGGCCGCCAGGTCGGTCGGCTTGCGTTCGGTGCGGTGGCGCTGGCCGTCGACGGTGCTCGCGCCGACGGCGGAGAGCGCGCCCGGAGCCAACCGGGTGATCCGGTGCCCGGCGGACTCCACCACCAGCACCGCACCGTCCGGGGTGAGCGCCAGGTCGCTCGGCTCGGCCAGGTCGGTGGCCACTGTCGACACCTCGCCCGTCGCCGGGTCGTAGCGCCGCACCGCCCCGTTGTAGGTGTCCGCGATCAGCACCGAACCGTCGGGCAGCGCGCAGACACCCAGGGGATGCTGGAGCAGCGCCTGCGCCGCCGGCCCGTCCACGTGACCGAAGTCGAACAGACCCTGGCCCACCGATGTACCCATGACGTCGTCCTCGACGTACCGGATGGCACTGCTCTCGCTGTCGGCGACCCAGAGTCGGCGGCCGTCGGCGGAGACGGCGAGCCCGGACGGCTGCGCCAGCCAGGCCTCCGCCAGCGGCCCATCGCGCAGCGCCTCCACGGTCGTGCCGGCGTACATGCCGGCGGTCCGCTTGATCGGATCGAACCACCACAGCTGGTGGATGCCGGCCATGGCGATGACGACCTTGTCGTCGTACCAGGCGAGGTCCCAGGGTGAGGAGAGGTCGACCGAGAGCGCGTCGTGGGCGTGGTCGTCGACCGTGGAGCGCCACTGCCGCCCGGTGCCGGCCACGGTGACCACCTCACCGCTGCTCAGGCGTACGCCGCGCAGCAGGTGGTTGACCGTGTCGGCGACCACCAGGTCGTAGCCGGCCACCTCGGCCACGTGCCGCGGGAGCCGGCAGAGCCCCTGTGGCTCGGAGAAGGTCGCGGTGTCGGCCGTACCGTCGACCCGGCCTCGGCTGCCGGTGCCGATGGCGCGCAGCAGCGTCTCCCCGTCGGAGGCCAACTCGACCACCCGGTGCCGGGCGGAGTCCGACACCAGCAGGGTGCCGTCCGGCCCGACCACCAGCTTGCCGGGGAAACGCAGGGTCGTCTGCGGCTCCGCCGGTGGGACGTACGGGCCGTCGCCCCGGTGCAGCGTGCCCTTGGCCTCGTGGGTGGCGACCAGGTCGTCGATCAACCGGGCCAACCCTTCGGCGTGACCCTCGCCGGCCATCGTGGCCACCACGTAGCCCTCGGGGTCGATCACCGCGAGGGTCGGCCAGGCGCGGGCTGCGTACTGCTGCCACATGTCCATTTCAGGATCATCGAGTACGGGGTGGTGCACGCCGTACCGCTCGACGGCGTCGGCAAGCGCGACCGGGTCCTTCTCGTGCTCGAACTTCGGCGAGTGCACCCCGATCACGACGAGGACGTCCGCGTACTTCTCCTCGAGCGGGCGCAGTTCGTCAAGCACGTGCAGGCAGTTGATGCAGCAGAACGTCCAGAAGTCGGCGATCACGATCTTGCCGCGGAGGTCGGCGAGCGTCAGCTCACGCCCACCGGTGTTCAGCCAACCCCGACCCCGCAGCTCCGGCGCCCGTACGCGTGCACTCATACCCCCATCGTGCCGTACGGCCGGCCGGGACCGACCCGCTGGGCGCGATCTCCGGGTGATCTGCACAGTTGCACCGAAGTTGCGGCATCCAAGCCGCCGGGATACCGCAACTCCGGCGCAACGGAGTGATCAGCCGGTGGAGTTCTTCAGGCAGAGCACCGGGTTGGCCACGTCGCCGCGCAACTCGACGTACGGCAGGGCCGGGTCGGGGCACTTGTCCTTCGACTCGACCTTCGACACCACGCTGAACGACTCCGGCTCCCCGCACACCGCCTCGACGGCGGAGTCGCCCGAGCGCTTGACGCAGGAGCCGACCGCCGGGTCGAAGGCGTTGTCGTCCGAGCCGCCGAACTTGCCGAGCAGCAGCAGCAGGCCGAGCGGGATGGCGAGGATGAGCACCGCGGCGACAAGTACCGCGGCGAGCACCCGGCCGTTGCGTACCTTCGGTGGCGGTGCGTCGGCGGCCGGCTCGGCGACCGGCTTGAACGCGTCGAAGCGGCCCTGCTCCGGCTCGCCTGCCGGCGTGCCCGGACTCCACGGCGCGTTCGGCTGGGGCCCCGGCGGGAAGGCCGACGTGTGGTCTGGGCCCGACTCCGGACGGGCGGGCGAACCGTAGGTGACGCCGGGGCGGTCGGCCGCGCCGCCGAACGGGTCACGGGCCGCGCCGCCGAACGGGTCACCGGCCGGGCCGCCGAAGGGATCCCCGGCCGGGCCGCCGAAGGGATCCCCGGCCGCGCCGCCGAAGCGGTCGGCCGGTCGGTCCGGCTCGGGGTGCGGCTTGACGCCGTTGACCGGCCGATCAGTGGCCGGCGCGTCGGCGAAGGCGGGCAGTCCCGGCGGGAAAGCCGGGGACGCGGGAGCGGCCGCGCCGGTGAAGGCGGCCGGTCCGGCCTGCTCGTGATCGGCGAAGCGTGGTTCGGGGCCCTGGCCGAACCGGGGCGGCTGGGGCTGCTCCTCGCGCTCCTGGACCGGCTCCTCCGGCTCCGGGCGGGCCGGTCGGCCGTACACCCGAGGTGCCGGCGCGCCGGTCGGAAGGGCCGTGTGGTCGGCCGGCGGGGTGACCCGGCTGGCCGTCGGCACCGACGCGCTCGCCGAGACGCCGCCGGCCGCCGCCGTCGGAGTGGCCCGGCCGACCGACTCGGGCGAGGTACGGGGGGCGGGGATCGACGCCTCAGCCGACGGCTGCGGCTCGTCCGGCCGCGACTCGGGCTGCCCCCAGCTGCCGGCCGGCTGGTCGGCACCGGGGCGCTGACTCGGCACGGACTGGTCGCCGGGGTACTGACCCGGGGCGGGGTAGTCGGTGGGGGGTGCCGCGGCCAGGCTGGCACCGGGGACCCGCTGCTCCTGTGGCGGCAGCGGAACCATGTTGGCCGGTGAGATGCCGGGCGCCGGCGCGGGCTGGTACACCGGGCTCTCCTCGGCACGCCCGGTGTCGGATCGGGACGGCCCTGCCTCGGGTGCCCCGCCACCACCCCAGGCCTCGCCGGGTGCCCACGGCTCGACCTCGGTCAGCGGCGCGCGGTCACCGGCGTTGCGGGACGGCAGCGGCGATGCCGATCCGCTGGCGGCCTCGGTGGGCGTCCAGGCCGGGGCCTGGTCCTGAGCCCACCCGCCCGTTTCCGGCTGGCGTCCCTGGCCGCCGGCCCAACCGGGTTGTTCCTGCTCGCCAGGCCAGGCACCGGCACGGGCCGGGTCGCCGGGGGCGGAATGCTGCTGCGGCGCGGGGTCGGCCGGTGGCACCTGGGCGGTGGCCCGGGCGGCCGGCTCGGCGCGCGTCGCGGCCTGATCGGTCTGCGCCCAGTCCGGCTGCGCGGAGGGACCGCCCTGCGCCCACTCCGGTTGGGCGGCCGGGCTGGTCTGCGCCCAGTCCGGCTGCGCCGGCGGGTTGGCCTGCGCCCAGTCGGGCTGCGCGGGCGAGTTGCCTTGCGCCCAGTCGGGCTGCGCGGGCGAGTTGCCCTGCGCCCAGTCCGGCTGTGCGGGCGAGTTGCCCTGCGCCCAGTCCGGCTGCGCAGGCGGGCTGCTCTGCGTCCAGTTGGGCTGTGCGGGGGCGTTGCCCTGCGCCCAGTCGGGCTGCGAAGGCTTCGCCTGCGCCCAGTCCGGCTGCGCCGACTCGGGTGCGCCTGCGGCCCAGCCGGGCGGTTGCTCCGCGGGGCGGGGGGTGGCGTTCCACTCCGGCTGCTGGTTGCCCTGCCAACTGGCGGGCGGGGAACCTGACTGGCTGCTGGCGGACTGGTCCGACGAGGTCTGGTGGGGTGTCCACTCAGCTGGCTGGGTGCTCTCTGATGTGGTGGCACCACCCCAGGCCGGATTGCTCTGCCCAGCGCTGGCCCAGGCCGGCTGGTCCGACGTGGACGCTGCCGGCCAGTTGGCGGCGGGCTGCTCGCCCGGTGGGGTCCAGGACGGCTGGCCGCCGGCAGCCGGCGTCCAGGTGCCGGAGTTCGACGCCTGCGCCTGCCGGTTGGCCTGCTGGCTGCCCCAGCCGGCACCCGGCTGACTCGCCCAGGCGGGAGCGGCCTGGTCGGGGCGGGCCGGCGGTGGGGGTGCCC
Organism: Verrucosispora sp. ts21; assembly: GCF_002879555.1. Taxonomy (NCBI): domain Bacteria; kingdom Bacillati; phylum Actinomycetota; class Actinomycetes; order Micromonosporales; family Micromonosporaceae; genus Micromonospora; species Verrucosispora sp. ts21. The sequence goes on from NZ_PNOZ01000019.1 coordinate 61,322, forward strand.
AGCCGAGGTCCGGGGCGGGTGCGCCGTAGCCGTTGTCCTGCTGAACCGGGCGGTCGCCGTACGGCGCCGATCCGCCGCCGCCCGGCGGCACCTCGTCCGGCTCGTGGCCGGGGTGGTGCGGGCCCTCGGACGTCATGCGTGCGCCTCCTCCATCACATGTCGGCCGCCGTCGCCGAATGTCTCGGCCGGGCAGCCGGCGGTGCCGGCGTGCCGGCCGTGCCGGCTCCCCCCGCACCGTATCCGGTGGTCACCGGGGCGCATCCGGGGAGCGCCAGTCATCACTGTCCGTTGCCGGGTGGTGTCGATTCGCATCTATCGCATCGACCTTCCCGAGCCGGGGATGACGACCGTGCCCCACCGTACCGGGCGCTGGGGCGAGGCGGTATCCCGGTGTCAGGGCATGGGCGCAATGACAACGACCCGCCCGGTGATCCGGGCGGGTCGTCGTCGGGGAGGAGGTGAATAAATGTCGTGGGCGTCAGTGCATGTGACGCTGGGCGATGACGAGGATCTCGTCGCGTACGGCCGGCGAGCTGGCGGAGCGCAGGGCCCGCTCGATGGCCCGGGCGCGGCGGTTGGCGTCGCGGCGGCTACGGATTCGCTCGATCATGCTCATGGTTTTCTCCTGCTGGCTATTCGGTTGTCGGCCCGTTGATGTCTCTATTGAACAGCAAAACCCGGCCAACATCCATCGATTATTAGGTGAGCTGCGCCACGAGCCTACGAATCGTAGGTATCGGATGCGATGTGGACCGGCATTCTTCGCCCAACGGCAACGGCCGGTGTGCCGGGCGTTCACCCGTGGCACACCGGCCGTCGTCGCAGTGCGTCAGGTCCAGGCGAGCAGTGCCGCCTCGGGGTCGGTGAGGAAGTCACCGATGTCGCGCAGGAACTTCGAGCCCAGCTCACCGTCGATGATCCGGTGGTCGAAGGAGAGCGCGAGCGTCGTCACCATGCGTGGCTTGACCTTGCCCTTGTGCACCCAGGGCTGCTCCCGCACCGCCCCGAAGGCCAGGATCGCAGACTCCCCCGGCGGCAGGATCGGGGTCCCGGTGTCCACCCCGAACACACCGACGTTGGTGATGGTCAGCGTGCCGCCCGACATGGCAGCCGGCGAGGTTTTGCCGGCCTTGGCGGTCTGCACCAGGTCCGTCATCGCGTCCGCCAACTCGCGCAGGGTCAGCCGGCCGGCATCCTTGATGTTCGGCACGATCAGGCCGCGCTCGGTGGCCGCCGCGATGCCCAGGTTGACGTACTCCTTGACGACGATCTCGTCGCCGGCCCAGGTCGAGTTGACCATCGGGTGTCGCTTGACCGCCAGCAGCACCGCCTTCGCCACCAGCAGCAGCGGCGAGACCCGTACGTCGCGCCACTCCCGCCGGCCACGCAGCCGGTCCAGCGCCTTCATCGCCCGGGTCATGTCGATGGTGAGGAACTCGGTGACGTGCGGCGCGGTGAACGCCGAGCGGGACATGTTCTCGGCGGTGAGCTTGCGTACCCCCTTGACCGGGATGCGCTGCTCACGGTCGGCGCCGAAGCTCGCGGCGGAGGTGGCCGCCGCGCCGACCGTCAGCGGCTCGGCCGACGACGCCGCCACTGCCTGCTGGACGTCCTCCCGGGTGATCGAGCCGAGCGGGCCCGAGCCGGTCAGCGTACGCAGATCGATGCCGAGATCCTTGGCGAGCTTGCGTACCGGCGGCTTGGCCAGCACCGGGCCGCCGTGGTGACCGTTGCCGTTCACCGTCGGCGCGGCCTGCACCGGCACCGGAGCCGCGACGACCGGGGCCGGCGCGGCGGGGGTGGCCGGGGCGGTGGCCTGGGCCGCGCCCTTGCGGGGACGGCGCTTCGCGGCGGTGGTGCGCGGGCCGTAGCCGACCAGCACGGCCGTACGACCGCCCGGTGCGGGACCACCGATCAGGCCCGGCTCGACCGCGCCCTCCGCCGGGGCGATGTCGACGGCGGCCAGCGAGGCCGCCGAGGGCGTGGGCAGTTCCTCGGCCGAGGACTCGATGGGCCCGGCGCCCGGGTCGGTGTCGATCGCGATGATCGGCGTACCGACCTCGACCGTGGTGCCCTCCGGGTGGAAGATCGCCTGCACCTGACCGGCCCACTTCGCGGGGATCTCCACCGCCGCCTTGGCGGTCTCCACCTCGACGATCGGCTGGTTCAGCTCGATGGTGTCGCCCACCTTGACCAGCCAGGCGAGGATCTCGCCCTCGGTCAGGCCCTCACCCAGGTCGGGAAGGTTGAACTCCTTGATCCGGGACATGCCGCTCACCAGCCGAAGGTGCGGTCGACGGCGTCGAGCACCCGGTCGAGATCGGGCAGGTACTCCTCCTCCACCCGGGCGGCCGGGTAGGGGGTGTCGAAGCCGGTCACCCGCAGCACCGGCGACTCCAGCGAGTAGAAGCACTCCTCGGTGATCCGGGCGGCGATCTCCGCGCCAAGACCCACGTTGGACGGTGCCTCGTGCACCACCACCGCGCGGCCGGTGCGCCGCACCGACTCGTACACCGCGCCCAGGTCCAGCGGGGAGAGCGTGCGCAGGTCGATGACCTCCAGGTCGCGGCCGTCCTCGGCCGCGGCGGTCGCCGCGTCCAGGCAGGTGCGCACCATCGGGCCGTACGCCAGCACTGTGGCGTCCGTGCCGGGCCGCACCACCCGGGCCGAGTGCAGCGGGTACGCCTCGGCGAGCGGGGCGTCCAGGTCGACCTGCCCCTTCTCCCAGTAACGCCGCTTCGGCTCCAGGAAGACGATCGGGTCGTCCGAGGCGATCGCCTGCTGGATCATCACGTACGCGTCCTGCGGGTTGGCGCAGGAGACGACCTTGAGCCCGGCGGTGTGGGCGAAGTACGCCTCGGGCGACTCCGAGTGGTGCTCGACCGCGCCGATGCCACCGCCGAAGGGAATCCGGATGACCATCGGGATGCTCAGCTTGCCGCCCGAGCGGTAGTGCATCTTCGCCACCTGCGACACGATCTGGTCGTACGCGGGGTAGACGAAGCCGTCGAACTGGATCTCGCAGACCGGCCGGTAGCCCCGGATGGCCAGGCCGACCGCGGTGCCGATGATGCCCGACTCGGCGAGCGGCGTGTCGATCACCCGCTGGTCGCCGAAGTCCTTCTGCAACCCGTCGGTGATCCGGAAGACGCCGCCGAGCTTGCCGACGTCCTCGCCCATGATGACGACCTTGGGGTCGTTCTCCAGGGCCTTGCGCAGGCCGACGTTGAGGGCCTTGCCGAGGGTGAGCGTCTCCGTGGCCATCAGTGCGCGCTCCCCTCGAACGAGTCGAAGTACCTGTTGAACTGTGTGCGCTGCTCGTCGAGCAGCGGCGACCCGTTGGGGTAGACGTGGTCGAACATGGTGACCGGTTCCGGGTTCGGCATGGCCAGCACCCGCTCGCGCAGGTCGATCGCCTCCCGGCGGGCCTGCTCGTCGACCTCGGCGAAGAAGTCGCTGTCGGCGATCTTCTCCCGCTCCAGGAAGGCCTTCATCCGGGCGATCGGGTCCTTGGCCTGCCAGGCCTCGACCTCGCTGGCGATGCGGTAGCGGGTCGGGTCGTCGGAGGTGGTGTGCGCCCCCATCCGGTAGGTGTACGCCTCGATCAGGCTCGGGCCCTGCCCGTTGCGGGCGTTGTCCAGCGCGTGCCGGGCCACCGCGTACGTGGCCAGCACGTCGTTGCCGTCCACCCGCACACCGGGGAAGCCGAAGCCGGCGGCCCGTCGGTACAGCGGAACCCGGGTCTGCCGCTCCAGGGGCTCGGAGATGGCGTACTGGTTGTTCTGGCAGAAGAACACCAGCGGGGCGTTGAAGACGCTGGCCCAGACGAACGCCTCGTTCACGTCGCCCTGGCTGGTGGCGCCGTCGCCGAAGTAGGCGATGACCGCCTCGCCGTCCTCGCCGCCGGTCTTGCCGTCCATGGCGACACCCATGGCGTACCCGGTCGCGTGCAGGGTCTGCGCCCCGATCACGATCGTGTACATGTTGAACTTGAATTCGTTCGGATCCCAGCCGCCCTGATCGACGCCGCGGAACAGGCCCAGGGGCATGATCGGATCGATGCCACGGCAGTAGAGGACGCCGTGCTCCCGGTAGGTCGGGAAGGCCATGTCCTGGGCGCGTAGCGCCCGTCCGGAACCGACCTGCGCGGCCTCCTGGCCCAGCAGGCTGGCCCACAGGCCCAGTTCGCCCTGCCGTTGCAGGGCGGTGGCCTCGGCGTCCAACTTCCGCACGAGTACCAGGTCACGGTAGAGGCCGCGGTACTCCTCGTCGGTGAAGTCGACGCGGTATTCGACGCCGTCCGGGCCGGTGACGCTGTCGATGCGCTCACCCGACGGGGTGAGCAGTTGCACCAGTTCCGGGTCGCCGGTCGCGGCCTTCCTGGATCGGGGTGCGGCTCGCCGGCCGCGGGTGCTGGCCCCGGGGTCGCCCTTTGCCATCCGTCTCTCCCTGTCGTGTCTGCGTCGGCACCGGGGGGTCACCCGGCCGCGCGACTCGTGAGCCCGCCCCGGCTGGTGCCGGGATCGGTTCCTGGCGACCGCGCCTAGCCCCGGTGGGGGTTGCCGCGCGGCCTGAGCCGGATTCATGGCCGAACCCGGTTCGGGAGCGCCGGCGCCCAGTCGCGCCTTCCGCGTGGGTGCGCGGAGGTCACGGCTGCGCTGCCGTCGTGGCTCCATATTCGCATCACAGGTGAGCCGCCCCACACCCTGCCTGCCCCGCATCCCAGGGCCGGTCCGGTTCGTTACCTGAAATGCCGGGGTGTCGGCTCCAATGACGCCCGGACGTTCCGGTGATGATTTGTCGCTATTCGGCCATATGAGCGTTTCGACACGCGGTGGGGGGTTGGCTGACCCGGAGTCGCTGACCGACGCTGTTTCCGGCTGGACCCCGATCTCACTCGGCGGTCCGCCGGGGCAGCTCATCACGGTCCAGGCCCCGGGCGACGACGAGGAGTGCGTGGTGTCGGAACCAGACGAGGGCGCCGGGAGTTCCGGCCGGCACCGGGCACCCGGCAGCTACCGCCGGATGGTGGGTACCCACCGCGCCGTACGCACCGCCGGTCCGTCCCGCGGTTACCTGCTGACCGTGGCGCTGCTCGCCGGCACGGCCTCGATGCCGGTTCTCGCCGCGATCAGCACCGGCTCGGCGACGGTGGGCAGCACCGCCCTGCCGGACAGCGGTATGCCGTTCATCCCGACGCCGTCCATCGGGCCGGTGGTCATCCCGCCGCCGCCCACCGGTGCCCCCGCAGCCACCTCGACGGCGGTGCCGTCGACCGCTCCGGCCGCCCCGCCGGTCGACCCCGCCCGGCCTGACCCGGGGCCGACGCTTGTGGACCTGAGGCCCGAGCGGCGCCCGGAGCTACCTGACAACGAACCCCGACCTCGGCCGCCCAGCCCGGTGCCCGCGCCGCTCCCGCGCCCGACCCCGACGCCCCACCCCACGCCGACCCGGCCGGTGCCGGGAGTTCCTTCCGCGCCGACTGCCACACCGACCTCGCCACCACCGGTCCCAAGTGACCCGCCGGTGTCGAGCGATCCGGCCAGCCCGTCCGCCTCGCCGGACCCGGACGGTGCCGGGCCGAGCACATCGGCGGAACCGCCGGACCCGACCGACCCGTCGGCGAGCACCGACCCACCCGCCACCGACCCTCCTGCCACCGATCCGCCCGCCACCGATCCGCCTGCCGCGACGGAGCCGTCCACGTCGGCGAACCCCCACCTGCCCCGGGACCCCGCCACGCCGGACGGGCCCAGCGCCTCGGCGGGTCCGAGCAGGTCGGGCGAGCCGGCCTGCCCCACTCCGGATCACTCGGGAAGCACCGGGTCACCGACGGTACGGTGAGGAGGCCGTCGACGGACCGGAGCGGGGCGGGGGGATCTGATCTTGGTCGACCGTGACCTGGTCGCTGACGACGTCGCTGCGGCCCGGCCGGGCCCAGGGCTGCGAGTGGCCCGGATCGTCACCGAGTTGACCGCGCCCGCCGTCCTGGTCTCGCTGCTCACCGTCGTGATCGGCTGGCACAGCGCCCAGGGCAGGCTGAGCGGTGTGGGCTGGGGGTTGGTCGCGGTCTTCTTCGCCAGCCTGCTCCCGATGGCGTACATCGTCGGCGGGGTGCGCCGTGGCCGCCTCACCGATCATCACGTCCGGGTACGCGAACAGCGGCGCAATCCGCTGCTGTTCGGGCTCGGTTCGGTGGCGGCCGGGCTGGCCCTGCTCGCGGTGCTCGGCGCGCCGCGACCCGTGCTGGCCCTGGTCGCCGCCGGACTGGTGGGCCTGGTGGTCGCGGTGACGGTCAGCCAGTGGTGGAAGATGTCGATCCACTCCGCGGTCGCGGTCGGCACGCTGGCGGTACTGCTAGTCACCTTCGGCATCTGGGTGCTCGTGGCCACCCCACTGCTCGGGCTGGTCGGCTGGTCACGGGTGCGGCTCGGCGATCACACCCCCGCCCAGGTGCTCGCCGGTGGCGTGCTCGGTGGCCTGGTCGCGGCCGTGGTCTTCACCGTGCTGCGCTGACCCGGGTCGATCCGACTGCGGGTCAGCCGTCGTCGGAGAGGCGGTGCCGGTTGGCGTCGATCCAGGCGTCGAGCGCGGCCGGATCGTCCGGGTCGACCCCGTCGGCCATCAACTGCGCCACCGCCGCGGTCGCCGGGCTGCGCCGCTCGCCGGTGGCGTAGAGCCGGACGAACTCGGGCACCATCTCGGCGATCGCGGTGTCCGTACCGGCGGCGGCCGTCTCCGGCAGCCCACGTCTGCGGGCGGCGTACGCGGCCCAGGCCCGCAGCACCCGGGGCAGCATCGCCGCGTCGTCCATGTCGAGTACGGCCCGACGGTGCACCCAGTCGAGCAGGAAGAACCCGGCCACCGTCGGGCTCCAACGCAGCGGGTCGGCGTCGGCGAAGGTGGCCGCGTGGTCGAGCAGCAGGCCCAGGCAGAAGTGCAGCGAGGCCAACTCGGCACCGTCGACGTCGTCGAAGCCCGCCCGACTCGCCTCCGGCGAGGCGAGGAAACGCCGGATCTCGTCGGCCCGTACGGCTGCCGGCAGCGGATCGTCGGACGGCACCGGCACCGCACCCTGCCAGGCCGGCAGGATCGCCAACCGGGCCCCGACCAGCGCCCGATCCGTGGCCAGTGACGTCGTCCCCGGCAACTGCCCCAGGTGGTCGGTGACCGCCAGATGCCGGCTCACCTCGCCACGCATCCGGCTCGGATCCTCCTCCCGGAACCAGGTCAGCTCGTCCTCGGCGCACAACTGCCGGACCTGGGCCAGGATTCGGCTCGCCGGTCCGCCGACGAAGACGTCCTTGGCGATGCCGATGTTGTGGTCCACCAACGCGATAAGCGCATGTTCCGGCCCGCCGACGGTGTCGTCGTAGGCGAAGGTCGCCAGGTAGGAGGTCTGGTCGCCGTAGACGTCGCCGTACGCCCAGGTGCCGGTGAGGTGCACCCGGCCGAGGTGACCCGACCAGGCTGGTGCGGCAGCGCCGGGACGGACCCGGTCCGCGCCCTTCGCGTCCGGCACGAGGGCGGCGAAGACGGCGCGTACGGTGGTGGCGGCGAGAGCCCGACGTCGCGAGGTCGCCGCGAGAAAACCGGCCACGAACTCGCGTACGGCCGTCTCCCGGTCCGTCTCCGCGACCTCGTACACGCTGCCCAGCAGGGCCGCGCCGAGCATCTCCGCATCGAGGGCGGTGTCGAGCTTGGTCACGTCGCGGGCGGCGTGCAGCACCGCTTCGTACGGGGTCTGTGGCGTGGCCATGACCCGACACTACGCCGCTCGGGGCCCGATGACCGGTGAGCAGACGTCCGGCGTTGCTCAGCGATGCCGGGCGACCTCGAGGACGGTCCGCGCGTCGGCGTGCGCGGCGATCACCGCCCGAACCGGCGTGAGCACGTACTCCTCGCCGACCTTGGTCACCGCGCCGGTCAACCGGGCCTCGGCGCGCTGTCGGGCCCGCCGGGCGGCCCACCGTGCCACCGGCCGGGTCAGGGCCGCCATCAGCAGCCCGGCGAGGAGCCCACCGAGCAGCAGCAGGGTCGGCACGGGCACCTCACCGACCATCGGATGACGCAGCTCCGGCAACCCCAGGGCCCGCAGCGCGTAGCCGAGGGCGAGCCAGCCGAGCCCGGCCACGGCGGCCAGGGTCACCAGCCACTGCAACCCGCCGACCAGTCGCCACCAGAGGCGGGGCCGGTTCATCCCCAGGTCGGTGTCGGCGATCGCGCGGTCCAGCGCGTCCGGCAGGTCGCCGAGCCGGGACCGGGCCGCCGCGGTGACCGCGTTCGGCCAGGCGCTCGGCAGGCCGGCACCCGCCCGCTCGGCCACCGTGCGGACCGCGAGCCCGAGCGCGGACCGGTCGGCGACGCTGGGCTCGGGCACGGATGTCGCGGCGACCAGGCTCTCCGCCGGGTCGCGCGGATCGCCCGACCGGTCGGGAAGGTGCAACCGGCGCAGCGGATCGGGACGCAGCCGCCGCCAGAGGCGTACCAGCGGCCAACCGGTCGTGGCGGCGGCCCGGTGTCGGTACGCCTGCTCGACCGCTTCCGCCACCGTCGGTACGCCCGCCACGGCGACAAGCGCCCGATCCAGCGTGGCCACCGCCGGGTCGCCAGCGGTCAACGCCGGGCCTGGCGCGCCGACCATCTCGTCCAGCGCGGCGACCACCGCGTCCACGTCACCGGAGAGTCGACGCAGCGCGGCCTGCCGTTCGGCGACGCAGCGCTCCAGCGCTCCGCGCAGCCCCTCGGTCCCGCCCGGGTCGGTGATCGTGGTGGGCAGCAGCGGTACCCCGTCGAGCCCGTCGGAGTCGAGCAGTCGGCGCAGATCGGCCACCACCCGGTCGACGTCGGCCGGGGGCAGTCGATCGACCTGGTTGAGCACGACCACTGTGACGTCGCGGTGCCTGTGGAACTCGCGCAGGTAGCTGCCGTGCACCACCCGGTCGGCGTACTTCTGCGGGTCGACCACCCAGACCACCAGGTCCACCAGGCCGAGCAGCCGGTCCACCTCCAGCCGGTGCGAGTGCTGCACCGAGTCGAAGTCCGGCAGGTCGAGCAGGATCAGCCCGTGCAGTGTGGACTCGTCGTCGCCGTCGAGTAGGCTCTCCCGGACGAACCGGTGCCGGGGCAGTACGCCGAGCCAGTCCAGCAGTCGGGTGCCGCCGTCGAGCGGCCCCCACACGCAGGCGTGCGTCACGCCGGTGGTGGGTCGGCGCACCCCGACCGGAGAGAGATCCATCCGGGCCATCGCGTTGAACAGGCTCGACTTGCCGCTGCCGGTCGCGCCGGCGAGCGCCACGACGGTGTGGTCGCGGGAGAGCGACAGCCGGGTGCCGGCCCGCTCGACAAGCGTGCGTGCCGGTACCAACGGAGTGTCCGGCAGTTTGCCGTCGACGATGCCGAGGAACCGGCGGATCGCCTCCAGCCGGGCGACCAACTGGTCGGCGTCGACCCGGCCGTCGGCCCGTAACGCCTCACGCAGGCGTCCGCCCATCCCCATCACAGCCGCTCCCGGGCGCTTGTCGCGTCGGCGAATCCGCTGGCCAGTCGGGCCGCCTCCACCCGCTCGGCGGCCTGGCGCAACGCGGTGGCGGCCTGGTCCGCCGGCCGGGCCTGCTCGGTCCGGGTGAGGAAGCGGGCGGCCTCGGCGTCCAGCAGGACGCGCACCCGTTCCAGCAGGTCCGCCCGGGCCTTGTCGGCGAGCGTCCGCACGGCCTGGTCACCGAAGATCGCTTGCAGCACCGCCTGTCCGGCGAGGGTGGTGCCCGCGCCGGTGGCGACCTCCAGCCCGGTCGGGATGAACGCGGTCGAGGTGAACACGGCGATCATGACAACCAGCCCGGTGGCGTTCACCGCGTACGCCGCCGTACGGGCCACGAACCGCCGGTCACCACCCTCGGTGCGGACCAGCTCCAGCACACCCCGCTGCCAGTCCCGGACCAGCCGCTCGGCGCGCTCGGGCAGGTCGTCGCCGTGGTGGGCGAGGTCCGGCACGAGCAGCGCGGCCCCGGCCGGATGAGCCTTCCAGCCGGTGTACGCCTGCTCGGCCGCTTCGGCGGCCACCGCCCGCAGCAGGGTGACAAGCTGAGACTCGATCGCCTCGCGCAGCTCGGTGGCGGGGGCGGCCGGACGTCGGCTGAACGCGGCCACGAGCCGGTCCCGTAGCCTGCCGATCCGCGCCTCCAGAGTGCGGAAGAAGTCGCTGGTGCCGACGAACTCCTGCCAGCGGGCAAGCACCTCGCCGCGGAGCAGCCGACCGTCGCGCAGCCCCTGCTCGACCGTCCGGTTCGCGGCCCGGTACGCGGCGTGTACCCGATCGTCAAGCGCGTCGGCGGCGGCCACCTGCTCGTCTGCGGCGGCGGCCAGGCTCTCGACGGCCGGTTGCAGCGCGACGAGCGCGCCACCCAGGGTCTGCCGGACCACCGCCGAGCGGGCGTCGGCGTCGGCGGCGAGTCGGGCGAACCAGTCGGCCAGCGGCGCGGTGACCCGGGCGGGCAGCAGGCCCTGCCCGTCGACCCAGGTCTCCGGCAGCACGAACAGCGGCGCCGAGCCCAGGTCCTGTTCGGCGAGCATCTCGGCGAGGTGGCCGGCGACCTCGTCGGTGGCCTCGGCCGGCACCCGGTCGAGCACCATGGCGATCACCGCGCCTCGGGCCCGCGCGCCGCGCAGCAGTTCCCAGGGGACGGCGTCGGCGTAGCGGGCGGCGGTGGTCACGAAGAGCCACAGGTCGGCGGCGGCGAGCAGTTGACCGGCCAACGCCCGGTTGGCGTCGACCACCGAGTCGATGTCGGGGGCGTCCAGGAACGCCAGGCCGGGGGCGAGCGCGGGGGCGGTGACCAGGTGCAGGGTGCGCGGGTCGTCGCTGGGCTGGTTGGTACGGGTGAGGCCGGGCAGCAACTCGCCCCGGCGGAACCAGGACGAGTCGGCCGGGTTGCACACCAGTACGGGTGAGCGGGTGGTGGGGCGCAGCACTCCGGCGGCGCTGACCCGCGCCTGTACCAGGCTGTTGACCAGGGTCGATTTGCCGGCGCCGGTGGATCCGCCGACCACCACGAGCAGCGGCGCGTCGAGCCGGGTGAGCCGGGGCAGCAGATAGTCGTCGAGTTGGTCGGCCAGCGCGGCGCCGATCCGCTCGGCGGGCTCGGCCGAGGGCAGCACCAGCGGGAACCTGGCGGCCCCGATCGCGGCACGCAGGCCGGACAGGGCGTCGGGCAGGCGGTCGTCGGCGTCCGGCCGGTCCTCCCCGGCGTCGGTACGGCCGGTGCGGGCTGCGACGGCGGGCGCGCCGGAGAGTGAGGCGGGATCGCCGTTCGTCGTCACCGCTAAAGCGTGCCCGACCGACACAAGGTAAGACAACCGGTCAGTAGCGAGGGGTGAGTTGCGCCGAGTCGACTCAACCTTGACTTGACGATTGCGGTGGGCGTGGCACTATTGAGTCAAGTTCACTCAACTTGAGGTGGGGTCGCTGCGGGCGGCGCCCGCCGGGCAGCGCGACGGGGGTGCTCGTCACCTGCCCAACGTTACGAAGCGAGGAAGCGAAGATGGCACGTGCGGTCGGTATCGACCTCGGCACGACGAACTCCTGCGTCAGCGTCCTGGAGGGCGGTGAGCCCACCGTCATCGCCAACGCTGAGGGCTCGCGGACGACCCCGTCGATCGTCGCGTTCGCCCGCAACGGCGAGGTGCTCGTCGGTGAGGTCGCCAAGCGTCAGGCGGTGACGAACCCGGACCGGACGATCCGTTCGGTCAAGCGGGAGATCGGCACCAACTGGTCCGTCGACATCGACGGCAAGCAGTACACCCCGCAGGAGATCTCGGCCCGGACGCTGATGAAGCTCAAGCGGGACGCCGAGGCATACCTGGGCGAGCAGATCACCGACGCGGTGATCACCGTCCCGGCGTACTTCAACGACGGCCAGCGTCAGGCCACCAAGGAGGCCGGTGAGATCGCCGGCTTCAACGTGCTGCGGATCGTCAACGAGCCGACCGCGGCGGCCCTGGCGTACGGGCTGGACAAGGGCTCCAAGGAGCAGACCGTCCTGGTCTTCGACCTCGGTGGTGGCACCTTCGACGTGTCGCTGCTGGAGTTGGCCGAGGGCGTCATCGAGGTCAAGTCGACGAGCGGTGACAACCTGCTCGGCGGTGACGACTGGGACCAGCGGATCATGGATCACCTGGTCAAGACCTTCCGTGGCGAGCACGGCATCGACCTGTCGCAGGACAAGATGGCGATGCAGCGGCTCAAGGAGGCGGCCGAGAAGGCCAAGATCGAGCTGTCCGCCGCCACCACCACCAACATCAACCTGCCGTACATCACCGCCGGTGCGGCCGGCCCGCTGCACCTGGACGTGACGCTGAGCCGGGCCGAGTTCCAGCGCATGACGCAGGACCTGCTGGACCGCTGCAAGGGCCCGTTCGAGCAGGCCGTCAAGGACGCCGGGATCAAGGTCGCCGACGTCGACCACGTGATCCTGGTCGGCGGCTCGACCCGGATGCCGGCCGTGACCGACCTGGTCAAGCAGATGACCGGCCGGGACCCCAACAAGGGCGTCAACCCGGACGAGGTCGTCGCCGTCGGCGCGGCCCTGCAGGCCGGTGTGCTCAAGGGCGAGGTCAAGGACGTCCTGCTGCTCGACGTGACCCCGCTGAGCCTGGGCATCGAGACCAAGGGCGGCATCTTCACCAAGCTGATCGAGCGCAACACCACCATCCCGACCAAGCGGTCCGAGGTGTTCACCACCGCCGACGACAACCAGCCGTCGGTGCTGATCCAGGTCTTCCAGGGTGAGCGCGACATCGCCGCGTACAACAAGAAGCTCGGCACCTTCGAGCTGACCGGTCTTCCGCCGGCCCCGCGTGGCGTGCCGCAGATCGAGGTCACCTTCGACATCGACGCGAACGGCATCGTCAACGTCCACGCGAAGGACCTGGGCACCGGCAAGGAGCAGAAGATGACCATCACCGGCGGCTCCTCGCTGCCGAAGGATGACATCGAGCGGATGCGCCGCGACGCCGAGGAGCACGCGGAGGAGGACAAGCGCCGCCGCGACGAGGCGGAGGCCCGCAACGTGGCCGAGGCCCTCCAGTGGCAGACCGAGAAGTTCCTCGCCGAGAACGGCGACAAGCTCCCCGCCGAGAACCGCGAGAAGCTCAACGAGGCTCTCGGTGAGCTGCGTGGTGCCCTCGGTGGCAGCGACATCGATAAGATCAAGTCGGCGCACGAGCGGCTGGCGCAGGTCTCCCAGGAGGCGGGCTCGCTGCTCTACGCCCAGCAGGGCGAGCAGGCCGAGGCGGGCGGCGCTGCGGGTGGTGCCGGTGCCGGCGCCGCTGGTGCGGCCGGCGCGGCTGGCGCTGGTCAGGCCGGCGCGCGGCCGGGTGCCGACGACGTGCTCGACGCGGAAATCGTCGACGAGGACAAGAAGTGACGGTCCGGACGCAGGCTCACGGGCAGAGGGATGAGGTAGTCGTATGACGGAGAAGCCACGAGCCGCTGACCCGGGTGACACCGGGTCGGCGCCGGGTGGCTCGGCGTCGGAGCCGGCCGCCGGCGATGCGCCGCGGGTCGTCATCCGCAACAACCGCAAGATCAGCCAGACCTCCGAGCCGGAGGGCGCGGCTGCCGACGCCGGGTCGGACGTTCCGGCCGAGGGCCTGGTCGAGGATGCCGAGGTGGTGGTCGACGCCATCCAGGTCGAGGCCGCCGCGTTGAGCGAGCCGGCCACCGAAGGCCCACCGGTGGTGGACTCTCCGGCGAGTCCGGTCGGCGAGTCCACGGCCGGGTCGGACGGGGCCGGCGGGCTCGGTGCCGAGTTGGCGGCACTGCGCTCCGACCTCGACGAGCGCACCCGGGACCTGCAGCGGGTCACGGCCGAGTACGCCAACTACCGCAAGCGGGTCGAGCGTGACCGTGCACTGGTCACCGAGCAGGCGACCGGCTCGGTGCTGGCCGCGCTGCTGCCGATCCTGGACGACCTGGACCGGGCTCGGGAACACGGCGACCTGGTCGGCCCGTTCGGTTCGGTGGCCGAGCAGCTGATCGCCGCGTTGGGCAAGTTCGGCCTGACTCCCTTCGGGGAGCAGGGCGACCCGTTCGACCCGACGCGGCACGAGGCGGTGGCCCATCAGACCTCGCCCGACGTCACCGAGCCGACCTGCGTGCAGGTGATGCGACGGGGCTACCAGATGGGTGAGCGACTGCTGCGGCCGGCGATGGTCGCGGTGGCCGATCCGGAATAGTGCGCGACGGTGACCGGGGTCGTCTCATCCGCCGATCGACGGCGGGCGGGACGGCCTCGGCCCGGCAGTGGGGAGGAGGTGGACGTTGAGTTCCAAGGACTGGATCGAGAAGGACTACTACGCGGTCCTGGGCGTGGCGAAGACCGCCTCCGCTGACGAGATCAAAAAGGCGTACCGGAAGCTGGCCCGCGAGTCGCACCCGGACCACAACCCCGGTGACCCCAAGGCCGAGGAGCGCTTCAAGGCGGTCTCCGAGGCGTACGCGGTGCTGGGCGACGACACCAAGCGCCGCGAGTACGACGAGATGCGGTCACTGTTCGGCTCGGGCGCGTTCCGCCGGGGCGCCCGCCAGCCGGGCCAGCCCGGCGGGATGCCCTTCGACGTCTCCGACCTGTTCGGCGGGGGAGCTCCCGGCGGGGGTGGTCGGTTCGCCGGCGGCAACATCTCCGACCTGTTCAGTTCGATCTTCACGGGCGGCCAGGGCGGCGGCGCAGGGGGCGGTGCGCCCGGTCCGGCGCGCGGGCGGGACGTCGAGACCGAGGTGGCGCTCGACTTCGACGACGCGGTGCGGGGTGTGACCCTGCCGCTGACGCTGCGGGCCCCCGGGGTCTGCGACACCTGCCACGGCAACGGTGCCAAGCCGGGCACCCAGCCGAGGGCCTGTCCGGTCTGTCACGGCGCCGGGGTGACCACCCGCAACCAGGGTGCCTTCAGCTTCTCCGAGCCGTGCCGCAACTGTCAGAGCGTCGGCACGGTCGTCGACGAGAAGTGCCCGGAGTGCCAGGGCACCGGCGGCGTCACCAAGACCCGTACGCTCAACGTCCGCTTCCCGGCGGGGGTGGCCGACGGACAGCGGATCCGGCTGGCCGGCCGGGGCGAGCCGGGCAGCCGCGGCGGCCCGGCCGGTGACCTGTTCGTGCATGTCAAGGTCCGGCCCGACGACCTGTTCGGGCGCACCGGCGACGACCTCACCCTGACCGTCCCGATCACCTTCACCGAGGCGGTACTCGGCACGGATCTGCGGGTGCCGACCCTCGACGGTGCGGTGACCCTGCGGGTGCCGCCGGGTACGCCGAGCGGGCGGATCCTGCGGGCCCGGGGCAAGGGCGTGAGTCGCCGGGACGGGCAGGCCGGCGATCTGCTCGTCACGCTGGACGTGGTGGTGCCCGCCGGGGTCTCCGACGAGGCGCGGACGGCCCTGGAGACGTTCGCGGCGCACACCCCGCCGGCGGCTCGGGAACATCTCGACGCGCGGGTGCGTCGGTTCAGTTGACTCGGTGAAGCGGTGCGGAGGTGAGCGGCATGGACGGGTTCGTCGGTTCGGATGACCCCGCCTACGAGGCCAAGGTGCTGATGATCTCGGTTGCGGCGCGGATGGCGGGGATGCACCCGCAGACGCTGCGTCAGTACGACCGGCTGGGCCTGGTTCAGCCCGGCCGGGCAGCAGGTGGCGGGCGGCGGTACAGCGTCCGGGACGTGGTGCTGCTGCGTGAGGTGCAGCGGCTCAGCCAGGACGACGGGGTGAACCTCGCCGGGATCAAGCGGATCATCGGCCTGGAGCGGCTGTTGGAGCAGGCGCAGCAGCGGGTCGCCCAGTTGGAGGCCGAGCTGGAGGCCGCGTACCGGCGGATGGCCGAACTGGAGTCGCTGGCCCGCTTCCCCGGTCGCGATCTCGTGCCGACCAACCAGACCTCCACGGCCTTGGTGGTCTGGCGTCCCCGCCGCAACCCCGACCGCTGACCAACAATTCGAAGATCGCGCTCGATCACGGATCGAGTGGCCGTGCACGACCGCCGGCCCACTCGATCCAGGATCGAGCGCAATCCCTTTTCGTGGGCGGGCGGAATTCGTTTCCGGCCTGTTTCCGCAAACCCGAGCGGGAGACAGGTTGTCTTCGTTAGCCTCCGCGTTAATGGTCTAACTATCCCAATCCGGACTCGGCGGGGGGAGCCATGGCGGATTCGGCGAAAAAGGTGGCCGAAGCGGCGGAGCACCGGCTCGACAACCTGGCCGAGAACGTACGGGAGCGGTTCAACCGGCTCACCAAGGGCCGCTTCGCCGACCAGGTCAGGTCCGGCCGCTTCGGTGGCGACACCAACAGGCCCGGCGACCGGAATGCAAACGGCAGCCGGAGCGTTCGGCCTGTGCAGAGCGGTCGAGGCGGTCACGGCGCCGGCCAGGCGCGCACCGACCAGCATCGACGCGAGCGAGGCGGATCGCACTGACGATCCGCCGACGTGCGGGCCGGGAGCCACGGGGGGTCCCGGCCCGTTCGCGTGAACTCACCTCACCGACCCGGCCGGCCACCCAGCGGCCGCGCCCCTGAGCAGGCCCGGAGCTGACGGCCCCGCCCCTCAACGGGCCTGACGGCCCTCCCGGACCAGGCTCAGAGCCGGCGGCCCTCGCGGACCAGGCCGCCCTCACACCATTCGCGGTAGACGAACAGCTCCGGACGGCTCAGCAGCACCCGGCTGTTGTGCGCCCAGGTGCGCATCATCTCGTCGCCGTTGCGCTCGGCCTGGTCCACCAGCTTGCGGAAGCGTCGCCGAGGATGCGCCCGGAAGTTCGTCCGGATGCCGTCCGCGGCGTAGATGTAGAGGCAGTGCAGGGCGAACCGTCGCGCCGGACAGGTCGGGTCCATGGCCAGGTCGAAGAGCGTCATCACCAGCCGGTCGCCGGAGACCAGCAGATCCCAGTCCGGCGGCATGGAGGCCAACGGGACCGAATCGGGGTTGTAGGCCCACGTCCGCAACTCCGCCGGGGACGGGTCGACGGGGTTGGCGAAGCCGTGGAACGTTGACTCCTGCACGCTCACCGGCCAACCTTCCGCTCTGCCCGCGGGGGCGTCGTCCGCTCTCCGCGAACCCTGGCTGCTGGGGCGACACGGTAACGCGATACCGGCGGGTACGGGTAGCCCCTGCCCGAAGCATATTCACCGTCCGTTGGACGGGTCGGGTCCTCCGTACGGCCGATTTCAGGCGGGGCGGGGCCGCAGGTCCGTCATCAGGTCGTGGCGTACCTCTCAGGCTGGTGCCGCTAGCCTGACCGCCACGAAGACCAGCTCAGGTGACGGAGACTGGATGATCACTCGACAAAGACGTGGAATGGCGCTGCTGGCCGTGGTGCCGTTGCTTGTGGGTTGCTCCGTCGGGGACATCCGTCGGCCCCCGCCCACGCCGGCCCCGGTGCCGTCGAGTGCGACGCCGTCGAGTCCGGCCCCGACCCGGATCGCAGAGATCCGGGCAAGCCGACTAGCCGTACCTGAGCGCTACGACGAGCCGTACGTCGAGTTCGTCGGCGCCGTGCAGGGCTACGCCCTCTTCGCTTCCTGCGAGGGCCTGCCACCCGGACCGGACTGCCCCGCCCTGATCTTCTCCACCGGAGACGGCGGCCGGTCCTGGCAGGAACTCCGGCACCCCAAGCCGGTCGCCGACAACCAGCAGTTGTACGCCGTGCCGGGGATGTTGGCCCTGTGGGCCGAGCCGTACGGCTGGTGGACCTCCACCGACGAGGGCCGGACCTTCCAGCACAGCCCGGGTGAGGCCGCGCCACCGCAGTGGCAGGCCAGCCAGGGCAGGTTCCAGATCATCGAGAAGACCGGCAAGGTCGGCCGGTGGACCGGCAAGAGGTTGCGCCCCCTGGCCACCCAACCGTCGCTGCCCAGGCTGGACTCGCTGGCGCTGGGCGAGGGGTGGATGGTCCGCGACGGTACGGAGTACCGCGGGCCGCTGGTGGCGGCCGGGGCGGGTGAGGACGGTAAGCCGTACGCTGCGATCTCCTGGGACGAGGGGCGGCGCTGGCAGGAGACCCCGTTGCCCGCCCCCGACGGCGCGGTGTGGATGCTCCGGGCGGAGTCGGCGGCCGGGGAACTCTGGCTGATCGGGGAGGCGGAGAACCGGGTCGAGTTCCCGGCGCTGTGGCACCTGGAGGGCGACACCTGGCGAGCGGTACGCGCCGAGGGGCAGCCCGGTGCCGGACGGGCCGTTCCGCTGGGCGCCGGAATCGTGGCGGTGGTCAGTTCTCGCGGTGCGGGGGCCCTGCTCGGCGACCGGTACCTCGACCTGTCCTGGCCGGTGACCGACCGGCACTATCTGCGGCGACTGCCCGACGGCACCCTGTTCGCCGGCACCTCGGAGAGCATCCTGCTGGGCCTGGGTCAGTTCGGCGACCGCACCTGGGTGCAGGTGGTGCTGGAGCGGGACTGACAGGTGTGGCTGTGGGGTAGCTCACATCGTTAGAGTTGAGCGGAATAGACTCAACTCTGGTTCTGTCGGTACCAGTGGACACGCCGATCCAGGGGAGCCCATGAACACCGAACGCCTCACCACCCGCAGCCGCGAGACCATCACCGGCGCCGTCGCCCTGGCCAACCAGCGCGGGCACGCCACCGTGGAGCCGTGGCACCTGCTGCTGTCGTTGCTCGACACCGAGGGTTCGACCGCTGCCGGCCTGCTGCGCGCCGTCGGGGCGGACCCCGCCGAGCTGCGCCGAGTCACCCAGCGGGCCCTTGACGCGCTGCCCGCCGCCCGGGGTTCCAGCATCGCCGAGCCGACCCTGGCCCGTGAGTTCGTCAACGCCATCGGTGCGGCCGAGCAGATCGCCCGCCCGCTCGGCGACGAGTACACCTCCACCGAGCACCTGCTGGCCGGGCTCGCCCGGGTCGGCGGTGCCGTCTCCGGGGCGCTGAAGGCCGCCGGTGCCACCGAGGAGACGCTTGTCGCCGCCTTCCCGAAGGTGCGGGGTGGGGACCGCCGGGTCACCAGCGCCGACCCGGAGCAGACCTACCAGGCCCTGGCCAAGTACGGCGTCGACCTGACCGCGAGCGCCCGTGACGGCAAGATCGACCCGGTGATCGGCCGGGACTCCGAGATCCGTCGGGTGATCCAGGTGCTGTCCCGGCGTACCAAGAACAACCCGGTGCTGATCGGCGAGCCGGGCGTCGGCAAGACCGCCATCGTGGAGGGCCTGGCCCAGCGCATCGTCGCCGGAGACGTGCCCGAGTCGCTGCGCGACAAGAAGCTCGTCTCGCTCGACCTCGGCGCGATGGTCGCCGGTGCCTCGTACCGGGGGCAGTTCGAGGAGCGGCTCAAGTCCGTCCTGGAGGAGATCAAGAACTCCGACGGGCAGGTCATCACCTTCCTCGACGAGCTGCACACCGTCGTCGGTGCCGGCAAGGGCGAGGGCTCGATGGACGCCGGCAACATGCTCAAGCCGATGCTGGCCCGCGGTGAGCTGCGGATGGTCGGTGCGACCACGCTCGACGAGTACCGCGAGCACATCGAGAAGGACCCGGCTCTGGAGCGCCGCTTCCAGCCGGTGCTGGTCGGCGAGCCCACCGTCGAGGACACCATCGGCATCCTGCGCGGGCTCAAGGAGCGCTACGAGGTGCACCACGGCGTACGCATCACCGACGCCGCCCTGGTCGCCGCCGCCGCGCTCTCCGACCGGTACATCACCGACCGCTTCCTGCCGGACAAGGCGATCGACCTGGTCGACGAGTCGGCGTCCCGGCTCCGGATGGAGATCGACTCCCGGCCGGTGGAGGTGGACGAGATCGAGCGGGCGGTTCGCCGGCTCGAAATCGAGGAGATGGCGTTGGCCAAGGAGCCGGACGCCGCCTCCGCCGAGCGCCTCGAACGGCTGCGCAAGGAGTTGGCCGACAAGCGCGAGCAGCTCACCGCCCTGTCCGAGCGGTGGCAGCTGGAGAAGACCCACATCACCAAGCTCTCCACCGCCAAGGAGGAGCTGGAGCGCCTCGGTGGTGAGGCTGAGCGGGCCGAGCGTGACGGCGAGCTGGAACGCGCTGCCGAGCTGCGCTACGGCCGCATCCCCGCGCTGCACAACGAGCTGAAGCAGGCGGCGGAGGAGCTGGCCCGGCTCCAGGCCGACGGCGCGATGCTCAAGGAGGAGGTCGGCGCCGACGACATCGCCGCCGTGGTCGCCTCCTGGACCGGCATCCCCGCCGGCCGGCTGCTGGAGGGCGAGACCGCCAAGCTGCTGCGGATGGAGGAGTCGCTGCGCGAGCGGGTCGTCGGCCAGGCCGAGGCCGTCGGCGCGGTCTCCGACGCGGTACGTCGCGCCCGGGCCGGCGTCGCCGACCCGGACCGTCCGACCGGCAGCTTCCTGTTCCTCGGCCCGACCGGTGTCGGCAAGACCGAGCTGGCCAAGGCACTCGCCGAGTTCCTCTTCGACGACGAGCGGGCGATGGTCCGCATCGACATGAGCGAGTACGGCGAGAAGCACTCCGTGGCCCGCCTGGTCGGTGCCCCACCCGGCTACGTCGGGTACGAGGAGGGTGGTCAGCTCACCGAGGCGGTACGCCGCCGCCCCTACTCGGTGATCCTGCTCGACGAGGTGGAGAAGGCCCACCCGGACGTCTTCGACGTCCTGCTCCAGGTGCTCGACGACGGCCGGCTCACCGACGGTCAGGGGCGTACTGTCGACTTCCGCAACGCCATTCTGATCCTCACCTCGAACCTGGGCTCGTCGGTGATCAGCGACCTGACCCTCGCCGAGGAGCAGCGGCGTGAGGGTGTGCTCGCGGTGGTCCGGTCGCACTTCAAGCCGGAGTTCCTCAACCGGCTCGACGACATCGTGGTCTTCGCCGCCCTCCAGGGCGACGACCTGCGGGCCATCGTGGACATCCAGATCGCCCGGCTGCGCCGCCGGCTCGCCGACCGCCGGTTGACGCTGGACGTCACCGACGCCGCGCGCACCTGGCTGGCCGAGCACGGGTACGACCCGATCTACGGTGCCCGGCCGCTGCGCCGGTTGGTCCAGTCCGCGATCGGAGACCAGCTCGCCAAGGCGCTGCTCGCCGGCAAGATCCGAGACGGCGACACCGTACGGGTCGACCTCGCCGACACCAGGGACGGCCTATCGGTGACCGCCGCCTGACCGCCGAACCACCCACGACGGGCCCGCGTCCTCGCGACGCGGGCCCGTCGCCGTCAGCGGCGTGGAACCCGCTCTCGTCAGCGGCGTGGAACCCGCTCTCGTCAGCGGCGTGGAACCCGCTCTCGTCAACGGCGCGGGCCCGCTGTCACCAGCGGCGTGGGTCGCCGCGGAACAGGGCGTGCGCCGCACCTGGGTCCGGGTCAGGATGGAGGCATGTTCGCGATGGGACGACAGCACGACGAGTTGGCGGATGCGGCTGCGGCCCTCGCCAACGCCGAGACGGTCACCTTCGGCGGGGTGGGGCTGGCCGGAACCATGTTGCCGGAGACCGAGGCATACCAACGGATCGAGGAACTGGCGGCCGACCGCCCCGACGAGGTACGCGGGCACCTCGAACGCCTGCTGTCGGAAGGCACACCGGCCGCCCGGGTGTACGCGGCCACTCTCCTGGAACGGCTCGATCCGGCAGCCGGACAGGCGGCCTGGGCCGGGCTGCGCGCCGATTCCGCGCAAGTGCAGACCGCCACCGGCTGCGTGCTGGACAGCATCACCGTCGGTGAGTACGCCGCGAACCGGCTCGCCGAATCCTGAGCCCGTCGGTGGTCGGGGCGCGTCGCACCATGGATCGGTCTCGACTGATCTACCGCCATTGCCGCAGGTGACGCGCTGTACGACCGGCACCTCAGGCGTGCCGAACTGGTCGGGTGCCGATACGGTGAAGCGCGTTCCCGAGAAGGAGAGAGATGGCTGATCCTCAGAACACTCCGACCCGGTCTCGGCCGGGTGTGGTAACCGTATCCACCTATTTACTGTGGTTGTTTGCGATCTGCCAGCTGATCAGCGCGATCATCACCCTGGCCACCATCGGCGCCGTACGCGACGCGATGGAGGAAGCCCTGGAGGGCAGCAGTGGCGAAGGGCTGGAGGGGATCGCCGACCTGACGGTCGCCGTCGGCGTCGGCACCTCCATCTTCATGCTGGCGGCGGCGCTGGCACTGGCCGGTCTGGGCCTGGTGAACCTGCGGGGCAAGAACGGTTCGCGGATCGCCACCTGGGTCGTCGGCGGCATCCTGTTCTGCTGCAACGGGTTCAACATGCTCGGCAGCCTGGGCGGTGGCCTGGCCACACCGAGCGACACCAGCGGGGACATGCCCAGCGCGGAGGAGATCCAGCGTCGGGTCGAGGAGGCGCTGCCCTCCTGGGCGACTCCGGTCAGCATCCTGCTCGGCGTGATCAGCCTGATCTCGCTGCTGGTGGCGCTGATCCTGCTGGCGCTGCCGAAGGCCAACGAGTTCTTCCGCAAGCCGGCGGCGCAGTGGGAGCCGCCGACTCCCGGTGCCACCTACCCCGGCTACCCGGCCCAGCCGGGTTACCTGGCCCAGCCGGGCTATCCAGGCCAGCCAGGCCAGCCGGGTTACCCGGGCCAGCCGGGCTACCCCGGCCAGTCCGCTGAACCCGGCTATCCGGCGACGCCGGGCCAGCCGCCGCAGCAGTCCGGTGAGCCCGGCTACCCGTCGATCCCGGGACAGACGTCCTCGGGCCCGTCGGGCGAGCAGGGCGGCCAGAATCCGCCGGGGCAACCGGGCGATCAGCCGCCCAGCGGCAACTCCAACTGATCGAGGTTGATCGGCTGGTCGAGCCCCGGCCCGGCCCGGACGGCCTGCGCCGGGGCCTCGACACGCCCGAACCGCCGCGACTGTGACGGTCCCTCCGAGTAGGTTGCTTCCCGAACGCCTACCGGAGGGACTCGTCGTGTCGTACCCCGAACAGGTGCCGGTCGGTCGGCCTGGCGCGGTCCGGCTCGCTGTGGCGGTGCTGGCGGTGATGGCGCTCGGTGCCCTCGGTTACGCGCTGGCGGGCCTGATCGCGTTCGGCGAAATCGGTGGCCGGCTGCGTGCCGCGGCCGCCAGCAGTTCGCTGAGCGGCGGCGAGATCGACGCGATGGCCACCCTCCTGCGGACCTCGGTCCTGCTGTCGGCGGTGGTGAGTGTGCTCGCCGGGTTCCTCCTCGCCGGCCTCGCGCTCGGTGTGGTGGCAGGTCGATCCGGTGCCCGGGTGGGCACCTGGGTGATCGCCGGCTTCGGCGTGTCATTCGGCTGCTGTGGCCTGCTGGTTCAGCTCATCCAGTACGTCACACCCTTGAATCTCCGCAACGATCCGTCCCTCACCGAGCTTCTCGGTCTGGCCACGGACGGCTACCCGTCCTGGTGGATTCCGCTCACTGTGACCCTTTCGGTCGCCCAGGTGCTCGGTTACCTTGTGGTAGCCGTACTGCTGGCCCTGCCGTCGGTCGGTTCCTGGTTCCGTCGCCGCTCGGCGCCTGCGGCGATGCCGCCTCAGCCGGGCGGCACACCCCCGCACCAGCCCTATCCGCCGCCCGGGGCAGCGCCGCCGCCCTCCTACCCGCCGAGGTGAGCAGTTCCGTGACCATGCCGTCCGACCAGCCGACCGCCGGCCGCTGGGCGCTGATCACCGGGGCGACCGCAGGCATCGGAGCGGCCTTCGCCGGTCGACTGGCCGCCGACGGGTGGCACCTGGTGCTGGTGGCCCGGGACGGGACCCGGCTCGCTGCTCAGGCCGCCGAGCTGACCGGCCGGTACGGCGTGGAGACCGAGACCATCGCCGCCGATCTGTCCACTGACGACGGTTGTGCGCAGGTGGAGCAACGACTCGCCGCGACCCCGCCCGTCGAGTTGCTGGTCAACAACGCGGGCATCAGTCTGAACACGCCGTTCCTGCGATCGTCGGTGGCGGACGAGATCCGGTTGCTCCGGCTCAACGTGCACGCCGTCATGCGACTGACCCTGGCCGCGCTGGTCACGATGACCGAACGGCGGAACGGGGCAGTGATTAATGTCTCCTCCGTCGCCGGGTTCGGCGCGCTCATGCCCGGATCGACGTACTCGGCGAGCAAGGCGTGGGTCACCAACTTCAGTGAGTCGGTGGGCCAGTCCGCGCGTCCGTTCGGCGTACGGGTGATGGCGCTCTGCCCCGGCTACACGCGTACCGAATTTCATCAGCGAGCCGGCATCGACATGTCGAAAACCCCGGAATGGATGTGGCTCAACGCCACCGACGTGGTCGACGACGCCTTACGTGACCTGGGAAAAGGCAAGTTCGTCAGTGTTCCGTCGTGGAAGTACAAGCTGGCCGTGGCGGGCCTGCGGCACGCGCCCCGTGGGCTGCTCGACCGGGTCGCCCGGGACACCCGTGGCCGCATCGGCCGGGACCGCGGCTGACTGACGCAGCTCGGTGGGCCGGGAACGACCGCTCCGAGGCTGGATCACTCGAATCACGGTGATGGCTAACCGAGTGTAACGGGCATCGTCACTCATCGGTCGCCCGGACGGGTTGCCGCAGGTAGCCCGCGCACGCGGCACACAGGTGTGCGCAGTACCCTCTACCCCCATGGGGGACCACGACGACCTGCGTAAATTCATCTCTGACCTGGCTGTGGTCCACGGCCGGGTGGTGCTCTCCTCAGGGCAGGAGGCCGACTGGTATGTCGACCTCAGGCGCGTCACGCTCCATCACCGGGCGGCCCCGTTGGTCGGCCGAGTGATGCGGGACCTGACCGCCGACTGGTCGTACGACGCGGTGGGTGGCCTGACATTGGGAGCTGACCCGATCGCCCTGTCGATGCTGCACGCCACCGGGCGTCCGTTGGATGCTTTCGTGGTGCGCAAAACCGGCAAGGCGCACGGACTTCAGCGACGGATCGAAGGCCCGGATGTCGCCGGTCGTCGGGTGCTGGCGGTGGAGGACACCTCCACCACCGGTGGAAGTGTTTTGACCGCCGTCGAGGCTCTTCGCGAGGCCGGGGCCGATGTCGTGGGGGTGGCCGTTATCGTTGATCGTGGTGCCGGCGATGCGGTGCGAGCCGCCGGATTGCCCTATCGGGCGGCCTATACGTTGGCTGACCTCGGCCTTGTGGCGTAAAAGTTTGCCGATTCGGATCTGCTGATATGCAGGCGGATCGATGCTGCTGGTGGAAGGATGGAATACGTGGGAACTGCGTTGGCCGAAATGACTATGCCTCAGATCTCGCCGCTTGCCGGTGAGCCGATCGAACGCGCCGACGCCGAGCGGCTGGCGGGGGTCCTCAAGGCCCTTGCCGACCCTGCTCGGCTGCGGCTGCTCAGCCTGATCCAGTCGGCGCCAGAGGGCGAGGCGTGCGTGTGCGATCTGACCGCACCGCTCGGCCTCTCCCAGCCGACGGTCAGTCACCACCTCCGCATCCTCACCGAGGCCGGCTTGCTGGAGCGGGAGAAGCGCGGTGTGTGGGCCTACTACCGACTGGTCCCGAGCGCGATCGCCACGATCGCCGACCTGCTGACCCCGCCGCGTAAGCGGGCCACCAAGAAGGCTCGCTGACTCGCAGCCGTCTGGTGGCTGCCCACGGGTAGCCACCAGAGGGCGGGTGGTCAGTGCCGTTGAGGTGTCTCGTACGCCTCCTCGGTCAGATCCTGGGCGGCGCGGCGCAACCGTCGACGTTCGGCGACGACCATCGCCGTGACCACGGCGATGCCGACCAGGAACAGCGCGGTGATGGGCAGGATGTTGTCGCCCGGCGCGTGGAGGGTCCGCTCGTCGGACTGCCACGGCCAGAGTGCCCGAAGGCTGCCCAGCAGGGCACCGGACATGACCGCGAGGGTCATCCGGCGGTGCTGCTCCAACAGCCACTGAAGCAGCTTGACGAAGAGCGCCAGGCCGATCACCATGCCGGTCGCGAAAACCGCCAGGTAGCCGAAGTCGCGGTCGTTCAACGCGGTGATCGTCGGCTCGTACAGGCCGACGGTCAGCAGCAGGAACGACCCGGACACCCCGGGCATCACCAGGGCACACACCGCGATGGCCGCTGCCACCAGCACGATCAGCGGATGCGGGTCGAGAGTGCCCTGCGGCAGGCCGGTCAGCGTGAACGCGCCCACCGCGGCGAGGACGAGGGCTGCGATCTCCTTCGGCCGCCACTGTGCGCCGACCATCGAGACCGGCACCAGCACCGAGGCGAGCACCAGCCCGAGGAAAAGCCCTCGGGTCTGCTCCGGATAGTCGGTGAGCAGCGGTTCGAGGGTCTTCGCGGCGATCAGCAGGCCGGGCAGCATGCCGATCAGCAGCGGGACGACCACGTCCCAGTGCACCTGGCGTAGCTGCTGCTTGGCGCGGGTCCCGCCGCGCCCGCGCGGCAGGTCCGACACCGCGTAACGCACGACGTTCACCAGATGGCCAGCGGACGCGATGACTCGTTCGTACACGCCGGTGACCAGAGCGATAGTCCCGCCGCTGACTCCTGGTACCGCCTCGGCCACGCCGATGGCAGTTCCGCGGAGAACGTGTCCCAGCCGTTCGCCCAATGCCATGAAGTATCCGTTCCGTCAATCAGCCTGACCCGGATGGCCTCCGGCGCGGCCACCCAGGCTACCGGTACGTGATTCGCCGGCCTGGGCCGGTCACCGTCGAGGGTCGGCCGACCGGGTCACAGTCGAGGGTCGACCGGCTCGGACTCGCAGGCCAGAATGGCGAAGACCAACTCGTGTCGGCGCCACAGCGGTGCACCATCGGCCAGGGCGTCCAGCGCCGCCAGGCCGAGACCGTGCTCGCGCAGGGCCAGCCCCCGCTTGCGACCCAGCGACCGGCCGCGCAGTGCGGCCAGTCGGGCCGGCTCGGTGTAGCTCGGGCCGTAGATGATCCGCAGATACTCCCGCCCCCGACACTTGATGCCCGGCTGGAGCAGGGAGCCTCGATCGCTGCGTGCCGCCGGACCGGCGTACGGCTTGACGACCATGCCTTCACCGCCGTCTGCGGTCAACGCCAGCCACCAGTCGGTGGCTTCGCGTACCGCCTCGGTGTCGGACAGGTCGACCACCTGACGACGGGTCACGGTGAAGAACTCCGGATCCGCCGCGCAGAGCCGGTCGGCCAGGGCGAGGTGCCAGCCGTGATCCCGGTCGGCGTAGCTCGCCTTCCGCCCCGCCAGCACCGCGAACGGTGCCAGGGTCACGCCGCGCAGACCGTCCGTCGGGCGTACGTACGCGCGATAGGCCGCCGTGTAGGCGAGCAGGTCGGCACGCTGACCGGCGACCCGATCGCGGAGAACACCGACATCCAGCCCACGGGCGGCCGCCGCGTCCAACGCCGCCAACGCTGCCGGCAGCGCCGCCCGGCCGGCCGCGCCGACGCTCGCGTACTGCTCGCGGATCAGCCCGCCGGCCTTGGCCGACCAGGGCAGCAGCTCGCAGTCGAGCAGCAACCAGTCGGTGTCCAGTTCCTCCCAGAGTCCGGCGGCGGAGACCGCCGTGCGGACCCGGGCGAGCAGTTCGGTGTCCAGCGGAGCGCCGAAGAAGGGCCGGCCGGTGCGGGTGTGCACCACCCCGCCACCCGGACCGAACGGGCCACCGTCGGCATCCCGGTAGACCAGCACGACCGCGCGGGAGCCCATGTGCTTCTCCTCGCAGACGACCCGGTCCACCCCGGCCGCCCGGTAGTCGGCGAACGCCTCCGCCGGGTGCTCCAGGTAACCGTCCAGCTTCGAGGTCGAGCAGGGTGCCATGGTGGGCGGCAGCCAGACCAGCCAGCGCGGGTCGACCGCGAAGCGGCTCATCACCTCCAACGCGGCGGCGGTGTTCTCCGCCGGCACGGTGAGCGAGCCGTACGGGTGCTCCACGTGCCGTCGGCCGACCACGTCGGTCAACTCCAGCACCTCGTCGGGCCGGGCCGGTGCGGCGGTCAGCGGGCGGACCGGGGCGTACCACTCACGCTCCGCCGGCACCGCCACCAGCTCCCGTTCCGGGTAGCGCAGCGCGGTCAGCCGCCCGCCGAACACGCAGCCGGTGTCGATGCAGATGGTGTTGTTGACCCACTCCGGCTCCGGGGTGGGGGTGTGACCGTAGACCACCGTCGCCGAGCCCCGGTACTCCCGAGCCCACGGGTACCGCACCGGCAGGCCGTACTCGTCGGTCTCCCCGGTGGTCTCGCCGTACAGCGCGAACGCGCGTACCCGGCCGGAGGCCCGACCCTGGTACTCCTCCTTCAACCCGGCGTGCGCCACCACCAACCGGCCGCCGTCGAGCACGTAGTGGCTGACCAGGCCGTCGACGAAGGTCGCCACCTCGGTGCTGAAGTCGTCCGGCTCGGCGGCCAACTGCTCAAGCGTCTCCGCAAGACCGTGGGCCACCTTCACGTTGCGCCCGCGCAGCTTGCGCAGCAGCTTCTGCTCGTGGTTGCCCGGCACGCAGAGCGCGTGCCCGGCCGCGACCATGCCCATCACCAGGCGGAGCACGCCCGGCGAGTCCGGGCCGCGGTCCACCAGGTCACCGACGAACACGGCGGTACGCCCCGCCGGGTGCGTGGCGTCCACCGCCCGACCGGCCTCGTCGCGGTGCAGCTGCCAGCCCAGCCGACCGAGCAGCGACTCCAGTTCGGCGCGGCAGCCGTGCACGTCACCGACGATGTCGAACGGCCCGGTCAGCTCCCGCCGGTCGTTGAACAGCCGCTCGACGCGAATCTGCGCGGCGTCGATCTCGTCGACGCCCCGCAGCACGTGCACCTTGCGGAAACCCTCCCGAGCCAGCTGCGAGTACGTCCGGCGTAGGTCACGGGACATCCGGGCCAGCACCTGCCTGCCGAAGGTGCGGTCGGCCCTGGCCTCGGTACGCGCCCAGGCCAGCGCCTCCGGCACGTCCAGCACGATGGCCACCGGCAGGACGTCGTGCTCGCGGGCCACCCGGACCAGGGCGGCCCGGGCGTGCGGCTGGAGGTTCGTCGCGTCGACCACGGTCAGCCGACCGGCCCGCAGCCGCTTGCCCGCCACGTAGTGCAGGGCGTCGAAGGCGTCCGCGGAGGCGGACTGGTCGTTCTCGTCGTCGGCGACCATCGCCCGGAAGGCATCGGACGACAGCACCTGACTGGGCGTGAAGTGCCGGCGGGCGAACGTGGACTTGCCGGACCCGGAGACGCCGACCAGCGCCACCAGCGCCAGCTCCGGAACATCCAGTACAGCCACCACGCCTCCTTGAAAGGAAGGGCACCTTCTTAACGCCTCCGGTAGAGCAGGGGCCCCTTGTTAACACTCAGGTTCGGGTGAACACGGCCAGCTGGGTCGGCGCGCCGACCTGCGGGTCGTCGTCGCCGATGCCGCGTACGACGGCCGAGTAGCCGTACGTCGCACAGATCCGGTCCACCCACTCGGCGAACTCCGCACGGGTCCACTCGAAGCGGTGGTCGGAGTGCCGGAACGCGCCCGCCGCGAGACTCTCGTACCGGACGTTGTGCTCGACGTTGGGCGTGGTCAGCACGACCGTGGTCGGTCGGGCGTAACCGAAGACCGCGTCCTCCAACGCCGGCAGGCGAGGCGGATCGAGATGCTCGATAACCTCCATCAGCACGGCGGCGTCGTACCCGCGCAGCCGCTCGTCCCGGTAGGTCAGCGCGGAGTGGTGCAGGGTGACCCGGTTGCGCTGACGCTCGGGCAGCCGATCCAGCCGGATCCGGCGAGCGGCCAGGCCGAGCGCCTGGGTGGAGACGTCGGTGCCGACGATCTCGGTGAACCGACGGTCCCCGATCAACGTGGCCAGCAGCGCACCGCCGCCGCAGCCCAGATCCAGTACGCGCTGCGCACCGGCCTCGACCAGCGCGGCGTGCACCGCCTCCCGACGTCGGGCGGCCAGTGACGCCCGAGGTGCCTGGTCCGGCCGGTCCGCCACGCCGTCGTCGACACTCGGCTCGTCGGTGGGGCACTGTGCGGCCAGCCGCTCCAACGCCTGACCGGCAAGTGCCCGCCGGTGGGCCAGGTAGCGACGCACGATCAGCCCGCGCTCCGGGTGACCGGCGAGCCAACCGGCGCCGACCCGCAGCAGCTTGTCCACCTCGTCCGGGGCCACCCAGTAGTGCTTGGCGTCGTCCAGCACGGGCAGCAAGACGTACAGGTGGTTGAGGGCGTCGGCGACCCGGAGCGTGCCGGTGAGAGTGAGGTCGACGTAGCGGCTCTCGCCCCACTGCGGGTGCTGCTCGTCGAGCGCGATGGGAATGGCGGTCACCGTCCAGCCGAGTGGGCCGAACAGTCGGGTGGCCACCTCGGCACCGCCCCGGCAGCGCAGGACGGGCACGCGGATCTCCAGCGGGATGCTGGTGGCGGCCAACTCCGGCCGGTCCCGGGACTCGCCGCGCAGCGCCGACCGGTACACCCGGGACAGCGCCGAGGCGAGCAGGCTGGACGCGGCGTACGGCCGGTCGTTGACGTACCGCCCGAGGGTGAAGCTCTCCGGGGTCGCGGTCGGCTGCCGGCCACGGCCCCGCGCGGCGGCCAGCCTTGTCGGGTCGACGTCAAGCAGGAGAGCGGCGGTGCACCGCGCTTCGTCGGCCTGCGGATAGAACACGTGCGCCGTACCGACCGGCACGTCGAAGGCGTGCGTCCGGTCGGGATGCTTGACCAGCAGGTGACCGAGATCGGTCGCCGGTCGGTGCGTCGTGGTCAGGGTCAGCAGCACGGGCCAATGGTGTCAGCTCCGTCGATCTTGCGTCGTCCCGTTTTCGGCCGGTCCTTCAACGCTGCGCGGCACCAGCACGGGTCAGCGGTAGTCGTCCTCGTCGGCGGCGACCACCCGGGCCTGCTCCATCGCGTCCCAGTCGTCGACCTCGAAGCCGCGGTGTGGCTCGTCGTCGGCCCGGGTCGGATCGACCACGGCGGCCTGCTCGATCGCGTCGGCCGGCTCAGCCTCCAGATCGCGCTCCTCCGGGCTGAGGTGGTCGCCGGGGGCGAAGTCCTCGTCAGGCTGACCCATTCGATGCCTCCGGGTAGTCGGTGGACGGTACCCACCCACGGTACGGGCTGCACCCGCACCTCGCTGGCAACCGACGTGCCGGGCGCGTGAGGGTACGCCGTGACCGCAGGTCAGTCGGCCGAACCGACCCGCCGGTGGCTGCCCCGATGCCAGGATGTGATCGTGGGCTTCCTCATCCGACTGGCGACCACCGCCGTAGCACTGTGGGTCACCACGCTCATCGTGCCTGGAGTCGAGGTGACCGGACGCAGCGGCTACGACACCACCTTCACCCTGCTCATCGTGGCGTTGATCTTCGGGGTGATCAACGCGGTGCTCAAGCCGCTGATCAAGGTGGTGGGCTGCGTCTTCTACCTGGTGACTCTCGGCCTCTTCGCGTTGGTGGTCAACGCGCTGTTGTTCCTGCTGACCGACTGGGTCGCCGGGGTGCTGAAGCTACCGTTCCATGTGAACGGTTTCTGGGCGGCCTTCTGGGGAGCCATCGTGATGGCGGTGGTCACCTGGCTGATCAGCGTCATCGTGCCCGACTCGACGGACCGGCGGTGAGCGCTCGGCGCGCTGGGCCGGTTGTGCCCGGCTGTACGAGCTACGGGATACTTCCCGCGGAGGACAGCGCGGTCCGGCGTGCCCAGTGGTATCAGGCGCCGTAAACCGGCACGCAAGGAGAACAGCGGCCGTACGGCCGACAGCGGCAAGTAAGGAGCGTTCGACATGCCCATCGCTTCCCCCGAGGCTTACGCCGAGATGCTGGACCGCGCCAAGGCGGGCCGGTACGCGTACCCGGCGATCAACGTGACGTCGTCGCAGACGCTCAACGCGGCGCTCAAGGGCTTCGCCGACGCGGAGAGCGACGGCATCATCCAGGTCTCCACCGGCGGCGCCGAGTACCTCTCCGGCCCCTCGATCAAGGACATGGTCACCGGCGCGGTGGCGTTCGCCGCGTACGCGCACGAGGTGGCCAAGAAGTACCCGGTCAACATCGCGCTGCACACCGACCACTGCCCGAAGGACAAGCTGGACAAGTTCGTCCGGCCGCTGATGGCCATCTCGCAGGAGCGGGTGAAGGCCGGCCAGGAGCCGCTGTTCCAGTCGCACATGTGGGACGGCTCCGCCGTGCCGGTCGCGGAGAACCTGGAGATCGCCGAGCAGTTGCTCGCCGAGGCCGCCAAGGGCAAGATCGTCCTGGAGATCGAGGTCGGCGTCGTCGGCGGCGAAGAGGACGGTGTCGAGAACGCCATCAACGACAAGCTCTACACCACCGTCGAGGATGGCCTGGCCATGGTCGAGGCGCTCGGCCTGGGCGAGAAGGGCCGCTACATGGCGGCGCTGACCTTCGGCAACGTGCACGGCGTCTACAAGCCGGGCAACGTCAAGCTCCGTCCCGAGGTGCTCAAGCACATCCAGGAGGCGGTCGGCGCCAAGTACGGCAAGGAGAAGCCGCTCAGCCTGGTCTTCCACGGTGGCTCCGGCTCGCTGCTGTCCGAGATCCGCGAGGCGCTCGACTACGGCGTGGTGAAGATGAACATCGACACCGACACCCAGTACACCTTCTCGCGCCCGGTGGCGGACCACATGTTCCGCAACTACGACGGCGTACTCAAGGTCGACGGCGAGGTCGGCAACAAGAAGCTGTACGACCCGCGGGTGTGGGGCAAGGCCGCCGAGGCCGGCATGGCCGCCCGCGTGGTGGAGGCCTGCGAGCACCTGCGCTCCACCGGCACCACCATGACCAAGTGACGCACTAGACGTCCCGAACGACGGCGGTCAGGCTCCTTCCCGGAGCCTGGCCGCCGTCGCTTTGTTAACAAGGGGCCCTTCCTCTACCGGAGGCGTTAACAAGGTGCCCTTCCTTACCGCAGCAGTAGGCGGACGGCCTCGTGGGCGTCGTCGGTGAGGTGCACGGTGTCGGAGAGGTCGCCGAAGGGTGAGGTCGCCAGCAGCGGACGCAGCAGCGACTCCACCGGCAGTTCCTCGGTCCAGTAGGCACGGTCCAGGAACACGTAGGCCCCGCTCGCGCCGTCGGTGCCGTAGTAGGTCTTGGTGGCCGCCTGGAACACCTCCTGCACCGTGCCGGCCCGGCCGGGAGCGAAGACGATCCCGCCCCGGGCCAGCCGCAGGATGGTGTCCTCCCGGATGGCGTTCGAGAAGTACTTGGCGATCCGGCCGGCGAACAGGTTCGCCGGTTCGTGGCCGTAGAGCCAGGTCGGCACCGCCAGCCCGCCGCAGTGGGCCCAGTCCAGGTCACCGGTGGCCAGCTCGGTCGAGTCGGCCTGGTACGCCGTCGCCGGCTCGGTGTCGTCCGGTGGTGGGGTGACCGAACGGCCGAATAGTTCCCGGACGCGAAGTGCCACCGCCGTGTAGCGGTCGTGGTCACTGAAGTCGGGCGCGGTGGCGAGCAGGTCGATGGCGGCGGTCAGATCCTCGGCCGGGCGGGTCGACAGGTACGCGCCGAGGTTGGCGGCCTCCATCACGCCCGGCCCGCCGCCGGTGACCACCAGCCGGTTCGCCCGCGCCAGTTCCCGGCCGAGCACCGCGGCCATCCGGTACGACCGGCTGCCCCGGCGTACCGCGTGCCCGCCCATCACGCCGACCACCGACTGCGGCCCGTGCGCGGTCAACCAGGCACGGGTGGCATCGGCGAGCGCGTTGTCCACACCGTGGTCGTGCAGCCGTTGGCCGAGCGCCTCCCGGACGTCGGGCAGCGCCCCGCCGTGGGCCCGGAAGTGCGCGTACACCCGGGCGTCGTACATCGCCTCGAAGCCGCCCTCGGCGAAGCCGGCGGCCAACTCCTCAGGGGTGTAGAGGTGCGGCGGCTGGGTCGGGTAGGGCAGCCCGGAGAACGGCGGCACCACGTTCGCGCCGCGCCGGACCAGGTCGGCGCCGACCTGCCGGGAGGCGAAGCGGCAACCGACGAAGAGCGTTCCGGCCACCTCGACGGCGGTGAAGTCGGGGATCGGGTCGAGATCCAGCCGAAGGCCCTGGATGGTGAGGCCGACCAGGCTTCCGCTGGCCAGCCGCCGGTCGAACTCGGCCCGGGTCTGAATCTCGTTTGTCCAGGTGTGCGGCTCGATGACGTCCGCGGGGGGTGGAGTCGGCACCTGATCATCCTGCCCGGCCGGCTCAACCCGCGCCGACTGGCCCCGGGCCTGCGTCGGCCTGCTCATCGCTGGACGGGAGCGTCGGCGGTGCTGGGGCGAGGGCGTCAGCGGCGGTGGACGGGAGCCGGGAGGCGGTGGGCGGGAGCCCGGCGGCCTGGCCGGGCTCCCGCAATCCGGTTCCTGGGGAGGCTCCGGAAATTCAGTTGTAGTGGATTGTTCCGATTGGCGGCATGGGCCGCAGGCGTGACAGACCTCTCGGCCGTTCAGCCAGCCGGCTTGCCGGACCCGCTCGCGTACCGCCGGTCGATGCGGGTTGAATGGGGCGATGCAGAACCTCCTACCTGAGCCACCCGCCACGCTCCTGCCCGCCGACGAGGAGGCCGACGCCGCCCTGGCCACGGCGGAGCAGGCCGGCAGCGACGAGGCGTACGCCGAGGCGGCGGCCCGGTTCCCGAGCCACAGCGCCGCCTGGGCCGCGCTGGCCACCCGGGCCTTCGCGCAGGATCAGGCCGTCGCGGCGTACGCGTACGCCCGCACCGGCTACCACCGTGGCCTGGACCAGCTGCGCCGCAACGGTTGGAAGGGGTACGGCCCGGTGCCCTGGTCGCACGAGCCGAACCGGGGCTTCCTGCGCTGCCTGTACGTGCTCTCCCGGGCCGCCGACGAGATCGGCGAGGCCGACGAGGCGGCCCGCTGCGCCCAGTTCCTCCGCGACTGCGACCCGGCCGCCGCCGACGCCCTCGCCAGCAACTGACCCTCAACCCCGGGCCGGCCCT
Source organism: Verrucosispora sp. ts21 (assembly GCF_002879555.1). NCBI lineage: Bacteria > Bacillati > Actinomycetota > Actinomycetes > Micromonosporales > Micromonosporaceae > Micromonospora > Verrucosispora sp. ts21. Next base: position 96,107 of record NZ_PNOZ01000019.1, read on the forward strand.
CACCGCAGCGACCCGCCTGCCCCGAGGGCCGCAGTGACGCCGCCGGCCCTGAGGGCCGCGGTGACGCCGCCCGCCAGCATGATCGCGCTCGATCCGGGATCGAGTGGTCTCCCTCGCGTTGGAAGCCACTCGATCCCAGATCGAGCGCGCCGCGTCCCCGCGCGGCTCCCCGCCCACGCCGCGTCCCCGCCCACGCCGCGTCCCCGCTCACGTCGCGTCTTCGCCCGCGCGGGTCCCGCTCGGGTTACAGGCCCTCGGCGACGGCTGCGGCGATCTTGAGCCAGGCGTCGCGGGTGGCCGCTGACAGACCGGCGTAACGGATGGGCTCGCCGGTGTCGATGAGCCGCTCGTACGGCGCCAGCAGCACCGCCCGGGTACGCGCGGCGAAGTGTTCCTGGATCGCCGGCAGGTCGATCTCCTTGCGCGAGGGCGGCATCGAGACGACCGTGACCGCCTGCCGGACCAGCCGTTGCCGTCCGCTCTGCTCCAGGTGGTCGAGCATCCGGGCGGCGGTCTCGGCCGAGTCGTTACGGGCCGACATGGTGACCACCAGTTGGTCGGTGGCGTCCATCGCCGCCTGCCAGTTCTGTGCCCGGACGTTGTTGCCGGTGTCCACGAAGATCAGCTTGTAGAACCGGCTGACCACCTCGCGGATCTCGCCGAAGGCCGCCGCGGTGAGCATCTCGCCCCCGGTCGCCGACTCGTCCGAGGCGAGTACGTCGAACATCCCCTCGCCCTGCGAGCGGACGTACTGCGACAGGTCGCCCACCCGGCCGTGCGCACCGTGGAACTGACCCAGATCGCGCAGCAGGTCCCGCACCGTACGGGAGTGGAAGTCCTGTTGGGCGCGCATGCCGAGGGTGCCCTGGGTCTCGTTGTTGTCCCAGGCCAGCACGTAACCGCCACGCTTCTGCCCGAAGGTCATGGCGAGCAGCAGGATGGCCACCGTCTTGCCGGCACCACCCTTGGGGTTGACAACGGTGACCTGGCGCAGCCCGCCGAAGTTGCGGCGCACCATCTCGATGTCGCGCTTGAGTTCCAGTTCGTGCCGCCCCGGCGGCAGCTTCACCAGGCCCGTCTTGTTGACCACGGCGCGTACGCCCATCGTCGCGACCGGGTCGGTGGGGCGTACCTGCCGCCGTCGCGCGAAGTCCTCGGCGGTGGGTGCACCGCCGGTCTCCTGCGTCCAGCCCTGATCCGTGAACCCGGTCCGGGACGCGGTCTCCGTCGGCTGGTACGGCACCTGCGGTGACACCGCCGGCGGGCCCTGCTGTTGCCAGGGGGTCGGTTGCCAGGCCGGCTGCGGCGGGAAGGGCCCGGGTGGTGCCGCGTACGGCGGCGTGACCTGGGGTGCGCCCGGCCCGGGGTGAGGTGCGGCAGGCGCCCTGACGTCGACCGGCGGCGGCACCGCGGCCGTGAAGGGCCCCGGCGGGAGTACGGGCGTCTCGGGACCGGCCACGACGCCCTGCTGAGGTGCGGGAACGTGCGGCACCGGATCGCCGTGCGGTGCGGAAGGGTGCAGCACCGGCTCGCCGTGCTGCGGTGCGGGATAGTGCGGCGCAGGATCGCCGTGCTGCGGTGCGGCGACACCGTGCTGTGGCACGGGGAAGCTGCCGCGCTGGGGCGGCGGGACGGCCGCCTGATGCGGTCCGGGCTGCTGGGGTGCCGCAGCGCCGGACAGCGGGGTGTCCGGCGGCGCGGACGGCACCGGCGGAAGTGGCTGAGCCGGTCCGGCCCAGGTGGGGCGGGGCACACCGACCGCAGCCTCGGCCCTGCCGCCGTTCTCCGGCGGGGTGGCGACCCCGGACCGCTGTGGCGGCTGCGCCCACGGCGACTCCGCCACCGGCCGGGTCGTCGAGGTCACGTCGCCGCTGTCCGCTGCCGCTGAGTCTGCCCCGGTGTCGAGCGCGTCACCCCGCTCCGCCTGCGCGTTGTCGCTCACCGCGCGCGGCCCGCTGTCCCGGTTCGGCGCGAGGGCGGTCGGCGGGTCGAGGGTGAACGGCAGGTCCAGGTTGACCTGACCGGACTCCGGCGGCGGCCCGACCGGGGTCGCTCGTCCGGATGCGGCAGGCGGGGCTGAGAACGAGCCGCCGTTTCCCGGTCCCCACGCGCTGGCGCCCGGAACCGGATCCGGACCAGCGGAAACAGTTGGTTCCGGCGGGGTGGGCGGTGCCGGTGCCCAGCCGGTGGCGGGCGGCCCACCGCCGGTCAGCGACGGGTAGTCGGCGGGCGACGGCGGAACGGCCGCCGGATATCCGCCCGGCGTCGCGGAGTGGGTGGCCGGCGGGTGGTCACCAGGTGACGTCGCCGGTCGACCGCCGAGCGGTGGAGCGGCAGGCGGTGCGGGCGGTGGGGCGTCCCACCCCGACGTGCCGAAGCCGTCGATCTGGTCGGGTGGCCAGAGTGGTTCGATGTCCCGTTCCGGCACCCCATGCTGGCCGGGCACGTGCACCCGGTCGGCGTTCTCGTCCACCACGGTTCCTCCCCAGTCCTCCAGCCGAGGATAGGCCCACCGGCCGATCTCGGCCGCCGGTGCGGGACGCGGTCAGGGCGTCCAGACCGCCCAGGCACCCGGCTCGGTCCACCAGGACCGCTTACGGGTCAACTCGCCCTGCACACCGTCGTCCAGGTAGGGCAGCGCGGCCTCGTCGCGAGGCAGCACCGAGGCGGCCCGACCCCGGGCCCGCCGGACCTCCAGGCGTACCCGCCGACGGCCCAGCCGCGACCGGGTGACCACAGGTACGGCCACCGCCACCTCGACCAGCCCGTCGCTCGGGTCCGGGTCGGCGAGCAGCGTGACGTCGTCGAGCCGGGCGTAACCGCCCGCGTTGCCGATCACGCAGGCCAGCAGGGGATCGTCGCCGTCGGACAGCACGGCGTCGTCCACCTCGACCCGGCCGCGCCAGTGCAGCGGTCGGCCGTCCTCGCCGGCAGCACCGAGCAGCGCGCCGTCCAGCGTGACCGAACCGCCGTCGTTGCGCAGCAGGTCGAGCCGTCGGGGCGTACCGTCGAGCACCGCGGCGGCCACCGCCGCCGGGTCGCGGGGCAGGCCGAGTTGCGCGGCCAGGTCGCGGTGCGTGGTGCTGCGGGCCGGGTCCAGCGGCAGTACGCCGATCGGCGGCAGGTCCGGCACGGTCCGGTTGCCGGCCAGGTCAGCCGGGCGGAGGCTGGGCGGTGGGGCGTACCGCCGGACCAGCCGGCGCAGCACGGCGCGCAACTGTGCGTCACCGGCGACGGCGACCACCAGGCGGGTCTTGGAGTCCGGGTCCGGCCAGGTGAGGCCGTCGGACCTGGCCGGGGCGTCCAGCCGGGCCAGCACGTCGTCGATCTCCGCGTCCGAGCGGGCGGTCACCGTCTCCACCCGGGCGCCCCGGGCGGTCAACGCGTCCGCACAGGCCAACACGGGTACGCGGGGCGTCTCGCAGCGGTCGTCGCGGTCCTTCGTCGCTGCCACGTCGCCGCCACAGCAGGCTTCGCCGCTGCCGCACCCGGCCCCGGAAGCGTCCCGCTCCGAGCCCAGAGTGAGCAGCACCACGTCGTACACGGGTAGCTCCTCCTGCTTTGTCTGCGCGACCCCTGCCGGTCGAGCCGTCACTACTTGTTAACCTGACACCCCGGGCTCGCTGACCGGTCGCCATCTGGCACCCGAGCCTTCTGGAGGCGAGAAGATGCCAGCGATCGTGCTCATCGGCGCTCAGTGGGGCGACGAGGGCAAGGGCAAGGTTACCGACCAGCTGGGTGAGCGGGTCGACTACGTCGTCCGCTACTCGGGCGGCAACAACGCCGGCCACACGGTGATCACGCCGGACGGCCAGAAGTACGCCCTGCACCTCATGCCCTCCGGGGCGCTGTCCCCGAACGCCGTGATCGTCATCGGCAACGGCGTGGTGGTCGACCCGAAGGTGCTGCTCAGCGAGATCGACGGCCTCGCCGAACGGGGCGTCGACGTCTCCCGGCTGCGGATCTCCGGCGACGCGCACCTGATCATGCCGCACCACCGGGCGTTGGACCGGGTGGTGGAGCGCTACCTGGGCAGCTCCCGCATCGGCACCACCGGCCGGGGCATCGGTCCCGCGTACGGCGACAAGGTCGCCCGGATGGGCATCCGGGTGCAGGACCTGCTCGACCCGGGCATCCTGCGCAAGAAGCTGGAACTCGCGCTGCGCGAGAAGAACCAGGTGATGTTCAAGGTCTACAACCGCAAGGCCATCGACCTCGACGCCACCATCGAGGAGTACCTGGAGTACGCGGAGCGGCTGCGGCCGTACATCGCGGAGACCCGCTCGATGCTCTGGGACGCCCTGGACCGGGGCGACACCGTCCTGCTGGAGGGTGCCCAGGCCACCATGCTCGACATGGACCACGGCACCTACCCCTTCGTCACCTCGTCGAACCCGACGGCAGGCGGGGCGTGCGTGGGCGCGGGCATCCCGCCGACCGCGATCACGAAGGTGATCGCGGTGAGCAAGGCGTACACCACCCGGGTCGGCTCCGGTCCGTTCCCGACCGAGCTGTTCGACGACAACGGCGACCACCTGCGCAAGGTCGGTCACGAGTACGGCACCACCACCGGCCGGGAGCGTCGCTGCGGCTGGTTCGACGCCGTGGTCGCCCGCTACGCCTGCCGCCTCAACGGCGTCACCGACCTGGTGATCACCAAGCTGGACGTGCTGACCGGCCTGGCCACGGTCCCCATCTGCGTCGGGTACGAGATCAACGGCAAGCGCGTCGACGACATGCCGATGACCCAGACCGACTTCCACCACGCCACCCCGATCTACGAAGAGCACGACGGCTGGTGGGAAGACATCACCAAGGCGCGCACCGAGGAAGACCTCCCCGACAACGCGAGGCGCTACATCGCCCGCATCGAAGAACTCTGCAACACCAAGGTCTCGGTGGTAGGCGTAGGCCCCGGCCGCGAAGAAAACGTAACCCGCCACCCCCTCCTCCCCTAACCGCTCCCTCCCTCCCTCTTCCCGTGTTGATCAAGAGGTTTGCGTCTAAAATCGCCGCCGGCCAGACGCAAACCTCTTGATCAACGTTGCCCCAGGGCGCTGAGGGGGGCCTGGGGGTGGTGGCTGGAGGCGGCGGCGCTGCCCCGGGGATTGGGTTATCCACAGGGTGGGTGGGGGTTATCCACAGGGGC